>JBDHZH010000008.1:0-65913 GCA_039811745.1 Arachnia sp. | reverse complement strand
TGGCACTCAAGGACGCCGGGGTGACGCTGGTGTCGGCGACCGAAAACATCGACGAGACGCCCTCGGGGATGCTGCTGCACGGCATCATGTCGTCGATCGCCGAGTTCTACTCGCGCAACCTAGCCACCGAGGTCGTCAAGGGCCTGTCGCAGAAGGCCGCGCAGGGCGGGACGGTGTCGAAGGCACCCATCGGCTACCGCAACATCGGAGTGCGCGACGAGTTCGGTCGCGAGGTTCGCACCGTCGAGCTGGACGAGGAGCGGGCACCTCTGGTGCGGTGGGCCTTCCAGAGGTTCGCGTCAGGCGACTGGACGACGAGCCAGCTCCACCACGAGCTGGTGGCACGCGGCCTGACGACCGCACCTTCGCCGCGCCGTCCTTCTCGGCCAATCGGCAAGTCGTCGGTGCATCGGATGCTCACGAACCCGTACTACAAGGGCTGCGTCCGCTATCAAGGCGTCACCTTCGCCGGAGCACACGAAGCACTCGTCCCGAACGAAGTGTGGGATCAAGTGCAGACCGTGCTCGGCACTCACCGATCAGCGGCGGACGCGACGCAGGTGCACGAGCACTACCTGAAAGGAACGGTGTTCTGCGGGCAGTGCGGCTCCCGCCTGATCGTGTGCAACGCGAAGAGCAGCCAGGGCACGATCTATCCGTACTTCGTCTGTGGCAGCAGGCATGGCGGCAGGGGCGACTGCACCCGGCAGGCGATGCTCATCGAGCACGTCGAGCGGCTGGTCGAGCAGTTCTATGACCACGTGCAGATCAGTGCGGAGACCAAGCTCGCGCTCTCGTCGATGCTGCACGCGCGGTTCGACGAGATGATGTCCGAGGGTGCCGCGGAGCTGGCGGACCTCGCCGCACGGCGAACGCAGCTCGAAGACGAGCAGGAGAAGCTCCTGCGGGCGCACTATGCGGGTGCGGTGACGCTGGAACTCCTCAAACGAGAACAGGACCGCATCACGGCCTCGCTGGAGACGATCAAGAACCGGATCGACGCCCACCACGGGGAGTACGCCTTCGCTCGGGCGAACCTCGATGACTCGCTGACTCTGCTGTCGAACGCTGGCGACATCTACAAGACGGCCGACGACGCGAACCGTCGGCTGTGCAATCAGGCGCTGTTCAAGGCGATCTACGTTGACGAGGACAACGACGTTCGGGTCGGCTACCAAACGCCGTACGACGGGCTGAGCATCGAAGGGTTGCAGGCCGACGCCCTCACCTGGGCCGCCGAGGCAAGAAAGTTGGGCCAGGCTCGAACCTCGACCAAGGGCGGTCCCTTGGTCGAAAGTTCAAACCTGACCCACTTGGGGTGAGTAACGGGACTCGAACCCGCGACATCCTGGACCACAACCAGGTGCTCTACCAGCTGAGCTATACCCACCATGCGCTTCACCACGACTTGGTGCAGCGAACGACAACGATAGCGCATAGGAGCGGCCGGTGCGAATGCGCGACCTCGCCGCACGGCAGGGCCTGCCTCAGACCGGCCGTGTCAGGCGTTCGGAGTGGATCGAGCCACGGCCCTAGAAACAGCTGGGGCTGTCATCAGCCCGGATTGTGCAATCACCCCTCGGCGGGCGGACGGCCGTAGGGTCCGTTGCCTTCCTCGGGCTGAGGGCCCGGCGCAGTGCCGGGACCGGGGTCCCACTGCCCGCCCTGCTGGGGGTACTGCTGCGGTGCGTAGGGCGAGGTGGGAGAGGGTCCGTAGCCGGGGATCGGCTGGCCCCACGTCCCGGAGGCCGGCGGCTGACCTTGCCACGGCGGCATGCCCTGACTGGGCGTGCCCGGCTGTTGGCCGTATCCCTGCGGTGGGTACGACTGCGGTGCCGCTGGGCCTTGGCCGTACGGGTGTTGGCCGTAGGGCTGCATGTACGGGGGCTGCGTCGCCGTCGCGTATGGGTACTTGCCGAAGCCGGCGGGCAGGATGAGCCGGTTCCGCTGATCGATGTACATCATCGTCAGGTAGGAGTTCATGAAAGGGGCCGTGAGGAGCGAGGCGCCGCCGACGAGCACTGCGAAGATGATCGCCGCCACGACGCCGGCGGTGATGACGGAGGCGGAGTCGCTGGAGTTGCCGGCCGTCGCGACGGTGGAGAACACCAGGGCCAACATCACGACGTAGGCAACCGTCATCACGACCCCGGCGATCGCCTGCACGAGCAGTTGGGCCAGGAGCAGGTACCCCAGCGTGCGCCAGAAGCTCCCCTTCGTCAGCCGCCAGGACTCGGTCAGCGCGGCGATGGGACCGAGGCCGGCGATGCCCATCAGCGGGACGGCGTAGGCGAACCGCACGCCGAAGAAGACCAGGCCGACCAACAGTGCCAGGTACAGGGCCATGACGCCGAGGAATCCGCCGGTCGAGGCGGCAGCCCAGGCGTTCGGATCGTTGGGGTCCATCAGCCAAGAGAGCCCGCCTGTGAGCAGTCCGAGCACAAGAATGAAGACGGCCAGGACGGCGAACGACACGACGAGGGACAGGGCCATGAGCCCGAAGGCGCGCCCGAACAGCCCGGGGGTCGCGTCCCTGAGCGACCTCAGCGAACTGGGACGCCCGACGTAGGCATCGCCGGCCGCCACCGCCATCCGACCGGAACACACGACCTGATAGACACTCCCGACGACGACGGCCAGGAAGTAGGCGACGCCGAGAACGACGACGCCGAGCAGGGCCCCGCCGACGGCGCGCGGCCACTGCCCGGGGTTGTCGAACAGGTCCCACTGGGTCGTGCCGGTCAGCAGGAGGAAGGTCACAACGCCGACGGCGAGGATGCCGAACACGAGGAGGACGGGCAACAGTGCCAGCATCACCATCGTCCCGAACCGGCCGCGGAAGGCCCGGAACGAGTTGCCGAAGACATCCCCGACGCCCATCGGGCTCGGCGTGAACCCCACAACGGGCAGAAGTACGCTCATGCCGGTCATCGTACCGACGAGGTTTGACACGGCCCCGCGGGGACATCCCCGGGCCATCAGGCGGGCTGGGCGTGACCCTCCCCGGTGACCGTGCCGCGCTGTCCTGCGGCGATCAGTTCGCCTCGGCCGAAGTCGGGTCGGGCTGTGGGACGAAGATCGCCTCGCGGTAGTACCGCAGCTCGGCGATGGACTCCTTGATGTCGGCCAGCGCCCGGTGGTTGCCCTGCTTCTTGGGAGCGTTGGCCACCACCTGGGGGTACCAGCGGCGGGCGAGCTCCTTGAGGGTGGAGACGTCCACGTTGCGGTAGTGCATCCACTGCTCCAGCTCCGGCATATCGCGGGCGAGGAAGGCGCGGTCGGTTCCGATCGTGTTCCCGGCCAGCGGGGCAGTGCGGGCCTCGGGCACGTAGGTGCGCACATAGGCGAGCGCCTGGGCCATGGCGTCGGCGAGGGTGGTGCCGCCGGCGACGTCGTCGATCAGCCCCGACTTGGTGTGCATCTTGCGCACGACGTCGACCATGCCGGCCAGTTGCTCCCGGGTCGGTCGGATCAGGACGTCGACGCCATCGCCGAGGATGTTCAGATCGCCGTCGGTGACCAGGACGGCCAACTCGATGAGTGCGTCCTTCGCCAGGTCCAGCCCGGTCATCTCGCAGTCGATCCACACCAGTTCATCGCTCATGGCACCCAACCCTAGGCCCACCGCCGGACAGTCGCCGAGGCAGCGACGCCCACGCGGACCCCCTAGGATTGGCTGGTCGGCCCCGGTAGCTCAGTGGATAGAGCACCTGACTTCTAATCAGCTGGTCGCAGGTTCGAATCCTGCTCGGGGCGCCAAACCTCTGGACAGTGGGGCCCTGGACGGCAATGCTGGCCGCATGCACATCGTCCAAGTGTTCTGTCGTGTGAAGCCAGGGGCCGAGGAGGCGTTCATCGCCGTGACGTCCGAGAACAGCCGCCGCTCCAACGAGGAACCGGGGGTGGCTCGGTTCGACGTCCTGCAGGACGTGGACGACGCGAGCCGATTCACCCTGATCGAGGTCTACAGGGCCGAGGCCGACGTCGCCGATCACAAGCTGACTGCTCACTACGCCGCGTGGGTGGCCGCCATGGAGGACCTGCTGGCCGAGCCGCGGTCGCGGGTGATCTATCGCAACATCGCTCCCGGGGACGACGCCTGGGCCTGACGCCGGTTGGCCCCACAGCGGCGGCGTGCAGAGGGCTGTGCCTCAGGCGAGGTCCCAGGAGGCCAGGCTCGTGAAGTCGAAGATGCCGAGCTCCGGCCGGACGGTGACCGACACCAGATGCAGTTCGTCGATGCGAACCCAACCGATGGGGGAGGCGCCGTCGATGAGGGCCTGCACATGGCGGTCGTCGATGTTGCCGGTTGCATAGGAGAGGGACAGGTGTGGACGACGCGGGGGACCGGGTAGTGCCGGTTCCTCCCCGAGAGCGTCCCTGACGCCGCCACGGGCGGCAGCGACGAGACGGTCCCAGGCACCCGATGGGGCAGCCTCGCAGGTCACCGCGGAGGGGCCGATGCTCGGGGCCTCGAAGTCAAGGTCGAATGCCGGTACTTCGGCAAGGGCATTGGTCAACGCACCGCCGAGGTGGGTCAACTGGTGCTGGCTCAGTTCGTCGTCGAACTGCGCCAACCGCTGCACGGTGCAGTGGAGGTATGGGGCAGGCATCAGGGGCAGGCGTTCGACGCCGGCCAGGAGCGACTGGGCTACGACGAACCGCTCCAGGTCAGCCTCGCGCGGCAGCGCGTAGAGATGGAACGCCCCGTCGTTGCGTCGCCAGGGCTCCATGGTTGCGAAGAAGCTGTGCATCACCACATCCTTGCAGGTCAGGCAGACGGGCGCCGATGGGGTCGCAGACACCGTGGAATCGACGGAATCGCCCGCTACTGTGGTGACCATCATGAGTACCGCGCAGATCGCCGACCGCGAACGCAGGCTTTCGGGCATGCCGCCGGCCCCGGGGCCGCGGCTCCTCTGGTACCGGCGGATGCTCGCCAGCCCGCTGTTCTGGCTGACGCTGGTGCTCATCCCGTTCTTCGCGTTCTGCCTGTGGCAGCAGTACGCCATGCTGCACCCGGACGTGACCTACCCGGATGGCACGCAGGCACTGGGGCTGAACAACGAGGCACTCCGGTTCGCCGCGTTCTGGGCCATGTGGACGGCGCTCGTCTACGTCCTCCTGTTCATCTGGCTCGACAGGTTCCGGCCCCAGCAGCCGCTGGTCTGGGTGCTCTCCTTTGGCTGGGGGGCTGCCGCGGCGACCTGGATCTCCATCCACGTGAACAGCTGGGCCGGGCGCATGATGGCCACGACCTCGGCGAACGCCGACACCGGCGTCCGCCCGGCCATCTTCATCGCGCCGTTCGTGGAGGAGGCGTCCAAGGCGACGGTGCTGTTCCTGCTGGTCGTGCTGTTCCGGGCAAGGATCGTGTCCCGGCTCAGCATCGTCGCGCTGGCGGGGCTGTCCGCCGTCGGGTTCGCCTTCGTGGAGAACATCATCTACTACGCGCGGGCCCTGGTGTATGCGACGAACACCATCGAGATCACCGACCCGGCCGGCGAGGTGGCATCCCTCATCCTGCTGCGGGGCGTATACACCTCCTTCGGGCATCCGCTGTTCACCTCGATGACAGCCTTCGGGCTGGCGGTCGCGCTGGGGGCGCGCAGCCGGATCGTCCGGGTGGCCGCCCCGCTCGCGGGGTTCGTCGTGGCGGCCGGCGGGCACATGCTGTTCAACGGCGTCGCCTCGATGAACTCCTCCGGCTCGCTCATGCCGCAGTGGCTCATGGCGTTGGCCCTGGTGGCGATCATCGTGTTGTACCTGATCTTCTCCGTCGTGGTCGAGTCGCAGTCGATCCGGCGCAGGCTGGGGGATCACCGTGCGGTCGGCTGGCTGACCGACAGGGACGTCGTCGTCTACTCCTCACCGTTCAAGCGATCGAAACTGCTGCTGGCCGGTGTGTTCCGGGGGCCCCGGAAATGGTGGGCGACGGCCCGCATGATGAGGCGCGTCACCGAACTCGCCTATATCCGGGAGGGCCGAACCCGCGGGCTGATCGGGGTTGGGGGCGACCTTCGCGCCCGGGAACTGATCCACGAGATCGAGCAACTGCGGCCCCTGGCGCTCACCGAACCCGACGGTCTACGAATCATCCCACCGCGCAGGAGACGCCCCAGGGCGGACATGCCACCGCCGCAGGCGCCCGGACCGGCAGGCCTGGCCGGCAACTGGCCACCGCCCCGGCAGATACCGCCCGCACCGGCGAGCGGCCCGCTCAACTGGCCGCCCCGGAGATGAGCGCGCAGGACCTGACGGGCGCGCTCGCCGACCTGACGCGCCTGTTGCCGGAGGTGCAGTTCCCGTTGCCCATCGACGACGCACCGGAACTCCGCGCGTCCACCGTCGCGATGGCCGACCAGTTGCGCGACTACCTGTTGCCCAGAGCTGCGCGGCTGGACGCGCCTCTGCTCGCGGTGGTCGGTGGCTCGACGGGGGCGGGCAAGTCGACGCTGGTCAACTCGCTGCTCGGCGCCCCGCTGACCCAACCAGGCGTGCTGCGACCCACCACCCGCTCGCCGGTGCTGGTGTGCAACCCGGATGACGTCGACTGGTTCTCCTCCGACCACATCCTTCCCGGCATGGTCCGAAGCCACACTCGGAGCAACGACTCGCGAGCACTCCAGATCGTCCCCTTCGACGGCGTGACCAGCGGCATGGCGCTTCTGGACGCACCCGACATCGACTCCGTCGACGACGCCAACCGTCGCCTGTCCCGGCAGCTGCTGCAGGCGGCCGATCTGTGGCTGTTCGTGACGTCCGCTGCGCGCTACTCCGATCTCGTCGGCTGGGAGGTGCTGGGTCAGGCCATCGCCAGGAACGCCGTCATCGGTGTGGTGCTGAATCGGTGCCCGCCGGAGTCGCTCACGGACCTGAAGTCGCACCTGTCGGAGATGCTGAGCGACCGGGGGCTGCCACGGGCCCGGCTGTTCGCGGTGGCGGAGAACTCGCGGCTCGCGGACGGCATGTTGCCCGGCGCCGAGGTGGAACCGATCAGGGTGTGGCTGCGGTCGCTGACCGAGGAGAGCCGCGCCAGGGCCGACGTCGCCGTCCAGACCCTCGCGGGCAGCGTCCAGGCGCTGGACGCAACACTGCGGCACATGGCACACGGTGCCTGGCGGCAGGTGGAGGCGGTCGACCACCTTCGCGACGCCACCCGGCGCGAGTTCAGGCTCGCGCAGTCCGACATCGGGCGCGCGACCAGCGACGGGACCCTGCTCCGGGGCGAGGTGCTGGCCCGTTGGCAGGACTTCGTCGGCACCGGCGAGTTCATGCGCGGCGTGGAGCAGCAGATCTCGAAGTGGCGGGACAGGATCACGGGCTGGTTCACGGGGTCGGATCGTGCCGATGGCGTGCAGATCGCCATCACGGACTCGCTCGCGGCGGTCGTCATCGAGCACGCCGAGGCCGCCTGCCAGCGCACGGCCTCCGACTGGCGGGGCACCGAGTGGGGCCGGTGGATCCTCCAGGCGACCCCCGCGCTGGAGCAGCCGTCGGCGGGTTTCCAGGAGGCCGCCGAACGGATGATCCGCGACTGGCAGGCCGGCGTCCTCCGGCTGGTGGGTGACGAGGGCAGGGGGAAGCGCATGAGGGCGCGGTTCCTGGCGCTTGGCACCAACGCCGTCGGCGCCTCGCTGATCATCTTCACCTTCGCGACCACGGGCGGGCTGACCACCGCCGAGATCGGCATCGCGGGCGGGACGTCACTGCTTGCTCAACGGCTGCTGGAGGGAGTGTTCGGCGAGGACGCAGTCAGACGGCTGGCGCAGCGGGCGAAGCAGGACCTCGACGACCGCGTCGAGGCGCTGCTCGCAGGCGAACTGGCGCGGTTCGAGGAGGTGTGTGACGGCCTCGGCGTCGCACGGGAGACCGGCGGCAGGCTCAAGCGGGTGGCCGACAGGCTGGCCGCGGCCGCGAAACGGGCATTCTCCGACCTCACCCGGCCGGAGGGGTTCTGATGGTCGTCGCGCTGCCGGAACGGCTGGAGCTGCTCGGTCTCGTGGCGGACCTCACCGCTGAACGCGTGCCGGCGGACCTGATCGGGCGGGCGCATGATCTGGTCGAGCGGGCCGGGGACCGGCTGCGGCTCGGCAAGGCCACCGTCGTCGCGCTCGCAGGCGCAACGGGGTCGGGGAAGTCGTCGCTCTTCAACGCCCTGGCAGGCGAGGACCTGGCGGAGGTCGCGGTGCGCCGGCCCACGACGTCCAGGACGCATGCAGTCGGCTTTGGCGCGACGGACCAGGGGCTGCTCGACTGGCTGGGGGTCTCCCGCCGGTCGGAGATTGCCCCCCCGGGTGGGAGAGGGGAGGGCCTGGTTCTCCTTGATCTGCCCGATCACGACTCCACGGAGCTGGAGCACCGCGAGGAGGTGGATCGTGTGCTGCAGGTCGCGGACGTGTTCTGTTTCGTCGTCGACCCGCAGAAGTACGCCGACGCCGTCCTGCACAACCGCTACCTGCGGCCCCTCGCTGCCCACGGCGAGATCATCACCGTCGTGCTGAACCACGCGGACAGGCTCTCACCGAAGGATCTGGACCTCTGCCTGACCGATCTGCGACGCCTGCTGGCAGCCGACGGGCTCCCGGATGTGCCGGTCCTGGCCACCAGCGCGCTGACCGGCCAAGGCGTCGCGGAACTCCGCGACGGATTCTGCCGCATCGCGGCGCGCAAGCAGGCTGCAGCGAGACGGCTGCAGGCCGATATCGACGTGCTGGCCGGCCAGTTCGACGACGCGACCGCAGGCCGTGCGGGGGGTGTGCCGCGCGAGGCGGTGCGGGATCTGAACCGCGGGCTGCTGGCCGCGGCAGGGGTGCCCGCGGTCCTGGACGCCGTCGAGGGATCGATGCGGTTGCGGGGCACGCTCGCGGTCGGGTGGCCACTCACGAAGTGGCTCGCTCGGGTGCGCCCCGACCCTCTTCGCCGGTTCCGGATCATCGGGGCCAAGCGGGACGAGTCCGCCGATCCTGCCGTGGTCGAACGCAGTTCGCTGCCTGATCGGGGGCCGGTGGCGGAAGCGCAACTCAACACCGGGCTGCGGCACCTGGCGGACGACCTGTGCGAAGGGGCGCCCCCCGGATGGCGGTCGGCCATCCGCAAGGCCGTGAACCTGAACGCGGCGAGCCTCGCCGACTCTCTGGACGTGGAGATCACGACGGCCGACCTCGGTGTGCGCAACCCGTTCTGGTGGCAACTGCTGCGACTCCTGCAGTGGCTGCTGATCGCCTCGGTCGCGGCGGGTGCGGTGTGGCTGACCGTCAACGCGGTATTCGCCTACTTCGGGATGCCGCCGCTGCCGGTCGTGCCGGTCGGGCTCCCCGGCGGGGCGCAGATCCCCCTTCCCGCTGTGCTTGCCCTTGGCGGCCTCGTCGTGGGCATCATCTTGTCCTGGCTGGGCCGGTGGTTCGTGTCGCTGGGCGCCCGATCGGCCCGACGAAGGGCCGAGCGGATTCTGGGGCGGCGTGTCGCCGACGTGGCCGAACGTGACGTCGTCGCACCGGTCGGTGCGGAACTGGAACGGCTCGAGTCCGCCCGGAAGCTGATCCGGTCGCTCGGAGGCTGAGCGCCGGTCGTCGATTCCGGGCGCAGAGGACGTTGCTGGCATACTTGGCGCCGGTATGTCCGCTTGCCGCCCCGAGCCGGCGAGCCCTGGTTCCCGAAGGAGAAACGCCCAAGTGGCTGAGTTCATCTACACCATGCACAAGGTCCGCAAGACCGCCGGCGAGAAGGTCATCCTCGACGATGTGACGCTGTCGTTCTTCCCGGGCGCGAAGATCGGTGTCGTCGGACCGAACGGCGCAGGCAAGTCGACGCTGCTGAAGATCATGGCCGGGCTCGAGCAGCCGAACAACGGCGACGCTGCGCTGGCCAAGGGAGCCACGGTCGGCATCCTGCTGCAGGAGCCGCCGCTGACCGAGGGCAAGACGGTCATGGAGAACGTCGAGGAGGCCGTCGCCGGGATCAAGTCGAAGCTCGACAGGTTCAACGCGATCGGGATGGAGATGGCCGAGCCCGACGCCGACTTCGACGCGTTGATGGCGGAGATGGGTGACCTCCAGACGGACCTGGACAACCACAACGCCTGGGATATCGACGCGCAACTCGAACAGGCGATGGACGCGCTGCAATGCCCTCCGCCGGATGCGATCGTTGACGTCCTGTCGGGTGGCGAGCGCCGCAGGGTGGCGCTGTGCAAGCTGCTCCTGCAGCAGCCGGATCTCCTGCTGCTCGACGAGCCCACCAACCACCTCGACGCCGAGTCGGTGAACTGGCTCGAGGGTCACCTCAAGTCCTACCCGGGTGCCGTGCTCGCCGTCACCCACGACCGGTACTTCCTCGACAACGTCGCACAGTGGATCTGCGAGGTGGACCGCGGCAAGCTGCACCCCTACGAGGGCAATTACTCCACCTACCTCGAGACCAAGCGAGCCCGTCTGCAGATCGAGGGCAAGAAGGACGCCAAGCGCGCCAAGATCCTCGAGCGCGAACTCGAGTGGGTGCGCTCGTCCCCCAAGGCCCGGCAGGCCAAGAGCAAGGCCCGTCTCCAGCGGTACGAGGAGATGGCGATGGAGGCGGAGCGCAACCGCAAGATCGACACCGCCGAGATCAACATCCCGGCCGGGCCGCGCCTCGGATCCGTCGTGCTCGAGGTCAACAAGCTGACGAAGGGCTTCGGGGACCGGGTGCTGATCCGAGACCTGTCGTTCACGCTGCCGCGTGCTGGCATCGTAGGCATCATCGGCCCGAACGGCGTCGGCAAGACCACCTTGTTCAAGACCATCACCGGCCAGGAGGAGCCCGACGCCGGCAGCGTCCGGATCGGGGAGACCGTCAGCTTCAGCTACGTCGACCAGAACCGCGCCGGCATCGCGGCGGAGGACAACGTCTGGAAGGTCGTCTCCGAGGGGCTGGACTACATCAAGGTCGGCAGCTTCGAGATGCCGTCGCGTGCCTACATCGCGAGCTTCGGATTCAAGGGACCGGATCAGCAGAAGAAGGCCGGTGTGCTGTCCGGCGGCGAGCGGAACCGGCTGAACCTTGCGTTGACGCTGAAGCAGGGCGGAAACGTGCTGCTGCTCGACGAGCCCACCAACGACCTCGACGTCGAGACCCTCTCCTCGCTGGAGGACGCGCTGCTTGAGTTCCCGGGCTGCGCCGTCGTCATCTCCCACGACCGCTGGTTCCTGGACCGGGTCGCCACGCACATGCTGGCATGGGAGGGCGAGGACGAGGACGGGAACCCGCTCTGGTTCTGGTTCGAGGGCAACTACGCCGACTACGAGGCCAACAAGATCGAGCGTCTCGGGGCCGAGGCCGCCCGTCCGCACCGCAGCCAGCACCGTCGCCTGACCCGCTGAGGGCCATGGAGTCCAGGTGTGCCCCCCACACCGGCCTGCCTGGACTCCCATCGCCCAACCCCCGCCCCTGAGCCTATCCTGTGGCTTCATGCCGCCGCCGTCGGCGGGGACGGCGTGCTGGGAGGGGCGGGACCCGGTGCGCTGGGTTTGAGCGTGGGGAAGGGTGCCTCAGTGCGTGGCGAGCAGTTCGGCGAGGCTCATGGAGTCGCGCCCGGCGAGGCTCTTCAGCTGCGTCTGGCAGGAGAACCCGTCGGCCAGGATGATCGCGTCCTTGCCCCCTTGGGCCACGGCGGGGCCGAGACTGCTCTCGAACACCTTGACGCTGACCTCGTGGTGCCCGATCTCCACGCCGAAGTTGCCGGCCAGGCCGCAACAGCCGCCGACCCGACGGATGTCCGCACCGGTCGACTGCAGCAGCGCCATGTCCGTTTCCCACCCGATCACCGACGCGTGGTGGCAGTGGGGCTGCGCCACGATGGTGTGACCGGACAGATCCGGTGCGCGGAAGTCCGCGTCCTTGACAAGGAACTCAGCCAGCGTCAGGACCTTGCCGCGCAGCGCGCGGACGTCACCGTTGTGGGGGAGCAGATCCATGGCATCGCCGCGCCACACCGCCGTGCAGGACGGCTCCACACCGACTATCGGGATCCTCTTGGCGACATAGGGGGCGAGTTCCGCTGCGGCATGCTCGATCTCGCGACGGGCACCGTCGAGCTGGCCCGTGGTTATCCACGTCAGCCCGCAGCAGGCCTTGCGGGGCAGCACGCGCGGCTCGTAGCCCAGCCGCGCCAGCACCTGTACCACGGCCGCGAAGTTGTTCGTCTCGAAGCAGTCCGAGAACGAGTCCACCCAGACCAGGACCTCGCCCTTGGAGGGGGGAGTGTGGCTGGACGCCGTCTCGGGAGTGGTCTCGACCGCGCCGGGCTCGCTGGCGCTCGCGGGGCTGCCCAACCGCCGGTGGTCGGGGGAGTGCCCGACCGCAGGGTTCGCCGGGCTGCCCAGTCTGCGGTCGTCGGCGACAATCCGGGGGAGGAGGCTCCTGGCGGACCGACCGGCGAAGCGGGGGATGTCGCGGCGGTGGTCGACGCCGGCTCCCCAGCGCAACAGCCGTCCGATGCCAGGGGTGCGGCCGACGAGGTTGACCAAGGCGCCCAGCCGCAACGAGGTGATGAGCCGGCCCCAGCGGGGCAGCCAGCCCAGGGCGTAGTGGCTGCGGGGACGCAGCCGGCCCTTGTGCGACTCGTACAGCACCCGGGACTTGTAGGCGGCCATGTCGACGCCGGTCGGGCAGTCGCGGGCGCAGCCCTTGCAGGACAGGCACAGGTCGAGCGCAGCGTGGACCTCGGGGCTGCGCCAGCCCCCAGCGACGAGATCGCCGTTCACCATCTCCTGCAGGATGCGGGAGCGGCCACGCGTGGAGTCCTTCTCGTCGCGGGTGGCCTGGTAGCTGGGGCACATCACCCCGCCGTCGGCGGTGTTGTCGGCGATGCACTTGCCGACGCCGACACACTGGTGGACCTCCTTGACGAACTCGGGGTCCTTGATGTTCAGGGGCGACGCCGTTGCCGCCACCCAGCGGATGTTCGCGTCGAGCGGATCCGGGTCGACCAGCACGCCCGGGTTCATGAGGTTGTCGGGATCGAAGAGATGCTTCACTGCGCCGAACAGCCCGAGCGCCTCCGGGCTGTACATGAAGGGCAGCACCTCGGATCGCGCCCTGCCGTCGCCGTGCTCGCCGCTCATCGAGCCGCCGTGGCGGGCCACCAGCTTGGCGGCCTCGACGATGAAGTCCCGGTAACGGGCCTGCCCGTCGGCGGCCTCGAACGGGAAGTCGATACGCGCATGTACGCAGCCGTCGCCGAAGTGCCCGTACGGCAGGGTGCGCAGGCCGTGCCCGGTGAGGAGGGCCTCGAAGTCGCGGAGGTAGTTGCCCAGGTTGGCGGGCGGCACGGCGGCGTCCTCCCAGCCCGCATGGGCGGGCTTGTCCAGGCTGACGCCTGCCAGTCCCGCGCCGTCGGCACGGACCTTCCAGAGCTTCGCCGCATCCGCAGGGTCCTCGACCACCCAACCGTCGATGGCTGCTGCCGCAGCGAGAAGAGCCTCGGCCCGCGCCCGGACCTCTGCCGCATCCTCTCCCACGAGCTCGATGAACGTCCAGCCGTCGCCTGAAGGCAGCCGGGGGACTGCGTCGTCACCCCGCTTGCGGATCACGACGTCGACGATGCGGCGGTCCAGGCCCTCGCAGGCAACTGGGCGAAACCTCAGGAGGTTGGAGATGTCGTCCCCCGCGTCGGCCATGGATGGGTAGCCCAGGGCGACGACCGTCTTGTGCGGTGCGTCGGCAACCAGCGCCACAGTGGCCCTGGTGATGATGCCTAGGGTGCCCTCGGTGCCGGCGAAGAAGCGCGGCAGGTTGAAACGGTTCTCCGGCAGCAGGTGCTCCATGGAGTAGCCGGACACCTGCCGGGTGAAGCGGCCGAACTGGGTGCGGATGACGCCCAGGTTGGCGGCCACCAGCTCGCGGAGCCCGGGCACCTCGTCGCGGCCGAGAACGACCAACTCGCCCCGGCCGTTGATGATCTCCAACTCGACGACGTTGTCGGCCATGCGGCCGTAGCCGAGGGCACGTGGGCCGCAGGCGTTGTTGCCGATCATGCCGCCGACGGTGCAACGGGACGAAGTCGATGGGTCCGGGCCGAGGCGCAGGCCGTGCGGACGGGCGGCCCGCTGCAACTGGTCCTGGACGACACCGGGATCGATGACGGCGAGGCGCCTCTCGGGGTCGATCGAGTGGATCTCGTTCAGGTGGCGGGCGACGTCGATGACCAGGCCGGGGCCGACGGCGTTGCCCGCGCAGGACGTGCCGGCACCGCGGGCGGTGATCGGGAGGCCGAGTTCGAGGGTCGTGCGGACCAGCGAGATCAGTTCGTCGGTGGTGCGGGGGCGGGCCACGGCCAGCGGCGGTACCCGATAGAGGGACGCGTCCGTGGTGTAGAGGCCGCGGGTGAGTGTGGAGGCGTCGACGATGCCGGACAGGGGGCCGAGCGCGGCGAGGAGACGGTCCAGTTGGTCGGTGTTCTCGGGCGCTGCGACTGGCATGCGCCTAGTCTGCCACCGAACAGACTGCGTCCATGGCGCGGCCCAGGGCGGCTAAGTCGGCCGGATCGACCGCGTCGATGAGGATGCGTCGCACCGCTGCGACGTGCTGCGGTGCCATGCCGGCGAGGAATTCGTATCCCTGGTCGGTCATCTCGGCCCACACGCCGCGGCCGTCGGCGGCGCAGGTCACGCGGGCGATGTGCCCGGCCTGCTCGAGGCGGGTGACCGTGTGGGTGAGGCGGGAGCGTGACTGGTCGGCTGCCTCGGCCAGTTCACTCATGCGCAGCCGCCGGCCGTCGGCTTCCGACAGCATGGCCAGCACCACATACTCGGAAAGGCCGATCCCGAACGCGCGCAGGGTGTGGTCGAGGTAGTTCTGGATCCGGCTTGTTGCACGCAGGTAGGACCGCCAGATGCGTTGCTGCTCGTCGCTCAGCCAGTTCGTCTCCACGGCGACAGGATACCCAAAAATGGTTTAGGGTTCAATCGTATCCGTGCACTGTGTCCCGACCGCTGAGCCGTCCGACTGGGACTGACCCGGACGGGCGCGCCATGCCGTCGTCGCCACCCGGGTCGGGAGCGTGCCTCCCTGATCGCGTGGCAAGACACGAGGGGATGGTACGCGTTACATTTCGGCCCGATGGGGGCGCCCCCGTTGGGTAGGCTGAGCGAAACGAGAGGGGATGGGGTATGACTCTGCAGGACGATCTGCTGGGACTTGCGAGCTCCGTGGGTGAGCTCTTCCGCGACCGAGTGGCGAAGACTCCCGGGGTCGTGGCCTTCATGGAGCCGGACCGCACCGCGGAAGGGCCGAGCAGTTGGCGCAAGTACACGTGGGCACAGACCCGTGACGAGGTGGACCACCTGGCGGCAGGCCTGCTGGCGAGGGGGCTGGAGCGTGAGCAGCGGGTCGGCATCATCTCCGGGACCAGGCTGGAGTGGATCTTCACAGACCTGGCGATCGCCTGCGCGGCCGGCGCAACCACCACCGTCTACCCCAACACCCAGGCCGACGAGGTCGACTACATCCTCAGCGACTCGGGATGCGTCATCGTCGTGGCCGAGGATGCCACGCAGGTGGGGAAGGTCGACGCCGACGCCGCGGTCGCCGAGCAGGTGCACACCATCGTGGTGATCGACCCGGCCGGGGTCGAGCTGTCCGACCGCATCATCAGTTACGACCAGCTGAAGGACGCCGGCCGCACCCTGCTGGCAGACAACCCGCGAGTCGTCGACGACGCCATCGCGAGCACCGATCTGAACACGCTTGCCACCCTCATCTACACCTCCGGCACCACCGGACGCCCGAAGGGCGTGCGCCTCAACCATCACTGCTGGGTGCTGGAGGCAGCGGGCACCCTGCACTGGAACGTCCTCACCCACGACGACCTGCAGTACCTGTGGCTGCCGCTCAGCCACGTGTTCGGCAAGGCACTGATCTCGATCCAGCTGGGCTACGGTTTCTGCTCCGCGGTCGACGGCCGGGTCGACAGGATCGTCCAGGGTCTCGGCGAGATCAGGCCGACGTTCATGTGCGGGGCGCCGCGCATCTTCGAGAAGGTGCGCGTCGCCGTCCTGACGGGCAACAAGGGTGTCAAGGGCCGGATCTCGCACTGGGCGTTCGCCGTTGGCGCCAAGTCGCGTCCCTACCGGCACTCGGGCAAGGACCTGCCCGGGCTGCTGGCATTCCAGTACAGGATCGCCGACAGACTGGTGTTCAGCAAGCTCAAGGAGAAGCTCGGCGGCAGGCTCCGGTTCATGATCTCCGGTGCAGCGAAGCTCTCTCCACAGGTGCAGGAGTGGTTCTACTCCGCAGGCATCCTGATCGTGGAGGGCTACGGCTCCACCGAGACGAGCGCGGTGGCCTTCCTCAACCTTCCGGACAGCCCGAAGTTCGGCTCCGTCGGCAAGCCGCTGCCGGGCACTGAGGCGAGGATCGCCGACGACGGCGAACTCCTGGTCCGGGGCGCGCACGTGACGTCTGGGTATCACAACCTGCCGGAACAGACCGCCGAGGTGCTCCAGGACGACGGCTGGTTCCACACCGGCGACATCGGGCGGTTCGACGAGGAAGGCGACCTCTTCATCACCGACCGCAAGAAGGACCTGTTCAAGACCTCCGGCGGCAAGTATGTGTCGCCGCAGAAGGTGGAGAGCACGATCGTGGCGAACGTGCCCTACATCTCCCAGGCGATCGCGATCGGCGACGGCCGCAAGTACGTCTCCGCGATCGTGGTGCTGGATCCGCCCCTGCTGGAGAAGTGGGCCAACAACCGCCAGCTCGGCCACCTGAGCTATGCCGAACTCACGCAGCTGCCGGAGATCCGCGAGTCGATCGACAGGCAACTGCGGAAGGCGAACGAGCGACTGGAGCGGTGGGAGACGGTGAAGCGGTTCGCGATACTCGACCACGAGCTGACCGTGGAGAACGAGGGTGTCACGGCCAACCAGAAGATCCGGCGCGGCATCGTCACGGAGAGGTTCGCCGGCATCGTCGAGGGACTCTACGACAAGGAGGACTGATTGTTCACCTACGCGTGCCCCCTGCGCTGGAGCGACATGGACGCGCAGGGGCATGTGAACAACGCGGCGGTCGTGGACTTCCTGCAGGAGGCGCGCGTCGCGTTCTTCCGCGCCGGACCGACCTCGAGGCTGCTGGCCGACGGCGTGGTGGTGGTGGGGCACAAGGTGGAGTATGTGGGCTCGATCGCCTACTCCGAGGAGCCGCTGCCCATCGAGTTGTCGCTGGCGTCCGTGCGGGGTGCTCGTTTCGAGGTCGCCTATGACATGTTCCAGGCTGGTGACCTCGTCGTCCGGGCGCGGACTGTGCTCTGCCCCTTCGACTTCGAGACGGGCAGGCCCGCGCTGCTGCCCGAGGACGTGCGTGACTTCCTGCGTGGGCACCTCGCCGATCTTGTTCCGCTGCGCACTCTGGAGGCACCGGCGCTGGAGGGGAGGGGCACCGCGACCCCGGTTCATGTGCGCTGGTCGGACAATGACGAGTACGGGCACGTCAACAACACCGTCGCCTATGACTACGTCCAGCAGGCACGCATCCAGGCCACCACGGCGTGGGACCCGGCGATGGCCCGAGCGGGGTCGGAGGGTTCCAGGTACAACTGGCTGGTGGCCAGGCAGGATGTGGACTACGTCGCCCAGATGTCGCGCCGCGCCGAGCCCTATCTGGCGCTGACCGCGCCCGTGAGGATCGGATCGACCTCGATGACGCTGGCCTGCGAGATCGTCGACCCGACTACGGGGCAGGTGTGCACGAGAGCCCGCACGGTGCTGGTGTGTGCGGACGCGGACCTCAGCCCGATCTCCCTGCCGGACTCGGTCCGTGTGGCCGTCGCGCCGTTGCTGGTCGACGCAGACGAAGGGCCACGGTCAACCCCGTAGGCAGCCCGGCGTGGCAGCCCCGCATGACGGTTCTTCGCGGCAATCATGTGAGGGGGTCCTGCGGGCCTTGGATATGGTAATGTGAACGTTCACAGTTGGTCGTCGACGTGAGCCGGCTTCCCGACTCCGAGACGCTGATCCACAGGAGGGCCAGTGACCACGATCCTTACCGAACTCCCGGCAGAAGTGCAGGACGCCGTCGGGGCCACACGCGAGCGCGTCGCCCGGCTTCACGCCGAACTCCCGCGCAACGAACTGGTCGTCTGGACCGCAGGCAATGTGTCCGAACGCGTGCCCGGCACCGAACTGTTCGTCATCAAGCCGTCCGGAGTCTCCTACGACGACCTGACGGCCGACACCATGGTGGTGTGCACCCTGGACGGGGACAAGATCGTCGACGGCACCCCGGACGAGCTGTCCCCTTCGTCCGACACCGCCGCGCATGCCTACGTGTACCGCCACATGCCCGAGGTCGGCGGCGTGGTCCACACCCACTCCACCTATGCGACGGCGTGGGCCGCCAGGCGCGAGCCCATCCCGTGCGTGCTCACCATGATGGCCGACGAGTTCGGCGGCGACATCCCGATCGGTCCGTTTGCGCTGATCGGCGACGACTCCATCGGCCGCGGCATCGTCGAGACACTGCGCGAGTCGAACAGCCCGGCCGTCCTCATGGCCAACCACGGCCCGTTCACCATCGGCAAGGACGCCCGGGCCGCCGTCAAGGCGGCGGTGATGGTGGAAGAGGTCGCCCGGACCGTCCACATCTCACGGCAGCTCGGCCAGCCCATCCGCATCGACGAGGCCGACATTGCAAGCCTGTACAGCCGGTATCAGAACGTCTACGGCCAGCACCAGGCCGACGAGGAAGAGGAGAACAACCGATGAGGAACCCATTCGAGGGCAAGAAGATCTGGTTCCTGACAGGGTCGCAGGACCTGTACGGGCCCGAAACCCTGGAGCAGGTCGCCGCCCAGTCCAAGGAGGTCGTGGCCCATCTCGACGGCGCTGCCGACATCCCCGTGGAGATCGTGTGGCGACCGACGCTGAAGGACCGCGACGCGATCCGGGCCGAGATGCTCGCCGCCAACGCCGACCCGTCGGTCATCGGCGTCATCACCTGGATGCACACGTTCTCGCCGGCGAAGATGTGGATCCTCGGCCTGTCGGCGCTGGACAAGCCCATGCTGCACCTGCACACGCAGGCGGCGATGCAGCTGCCGTGGGCAACCATCGACATGGACTACATGAACCTGAACCAGGCCGCCCACGGCGACCGTGAGTTCGCCTACATCGTCTCCCGCCTCGGCAAGCCGCGCCGCACCGTCGTCGGGCACGCCAGCAACGCCGACGTGCAGGCCAAGGTCGGCATCTGGGCGCGCTCCGCCGCAGGCTGGGACGCCCTGCACAACCTCAGGCTCGCCCGCTTCGGGGACAACATGCGCAACGTGGCCGTCACGGAGGGCGACAAGACCGAGGCCGAGATCAAGCTCGGCGTCGCCGTGAACACCTGGGGCGTCAACGACCTCGTCGCAGTGGTCGACGCCGTCTCCGATGCGGACATCGATGCGCTTGTGGCGACCTACGAGGAGCTCTACGACGTCGCACCCGAACTTCGCAGGGGCGGGGAGCGGCACGAGTCGTTGCGCTATGGCGCCCGCCAGGAGATCGGCATGCGCAAGTTCCTCGAGGAGGGTGACTTCGGTGCCTTCACCACCAGCTTCGAGGGCCTCGGCGGGCTCAGGCAGCTGCCCGGTCTCGCGGTGCAGCGTCTGATGGCCGACGGTTACGGCTTCGGCGCCGAGGGCGACTGGAAGACGGCCATCCTGGTGCGTGCGGCGAAGGTCATGGGCTACGGACTGCCCGGCGGCGCCTCCCTCATGGAGGACTACTGCTAC
Source organism: Arachnia sp. (assembly GCA_039811745.1). Classification (GTDB taxonomy): domain Bacteria; phylum Actinomycetota; class Actinomycetes; order Propionibacteriales; family Propionibacteriaceae; genus Arachnia. The sequence goes on along the minus strand of JBDHZH010000008.1, from coordinate 46,160 downwards.
AACATGGTTCCGGGGGCCGAGAAGATCCTCGGCGCTCACATGCTGGAGGTCTGCCCGAGCCTGACGACATCCAGGCCGAAGCTGGAGATCCATCCGCTCGGCATCGGTGGCCGCGAGGATCCGGTCCGTCTCGTATTCGACGCCGACCCGGGCCCGGCGCTGGTGATCGCGATGAGCGACATGCGCGAGCGGTTCCGGCTGACCATGAACGTCGTCGAGAACGTCAACCCGGATGAGCCCCTGCCGAACCTGCCTGTGGCGCGTGCCGTGTGGATCCCCGAGCCCGACTTCGCGACGTCGGCCGAGTGCTGGTTGATCGCGGGTGCCGCGCACCACACCGCGATGACCACGGCCACCACCCGCGAGATGTGGGAGGACCTGGCGGACATGGCCGGCATGGAGCTCGCCGTGATCGACTCCGAAACCACGACGCGTGGCTTCGCTCGCGAACGGCGTCTGGAGCAGGCCTACCACCGGATCATCCAGGGGGCCTGATGCCTTCGGGCCTGCTGCACCCCCCGCAGGGGTCGGCTCGGCCCGCGCCAGGGAGGGCCGGGGCGCTGTGACCGATCGGCGGAGCCGTCCCCCCGGCATGATGGCGGTGGCCAGGCATGCCGGGGTGTCGCACCAGACGGTGTCCCGGGTCCTCAACGACCCGGACGCCGTCCGTCCCGAGACCCGCGAGCGCGTCCTGGCGTCCATGCGGGAGCTCGGCTACAGCCGCAACCTGGCGGCTCGCGCCCTTGTGACGGCCCACACGTCGTTGCTTGGTGTCGTCTGGACGGGCACCGACTTCTTCGGCCCGTCCAGCACCGTCGTGGCCATCGAACTGGCGGCCCGGGCGGCCGGGTACTCCACACTCGTCGGTGCCCTGGGCGAGTACGAGGCAGACGAGATGCGCGCCGTGTTCCAGACGTTCAGGGACCGCGGCGTTGAGGGGATAGTGACGGTCGCCCCGCACGAACGAGCCTCCGCATTGGCGACCCGGTTCGCGGAGGGAATCCCGACCGTGCTGGTATCGGCGCCCGGCTCACGCCCGGAGTTCACCTGCGTTGCGGTGGACCAGGAACTGGGCGCAAGGCTCGTGGTCGGCCACATGGTGGAGCGCGGCTGTCGTCGGATCATGCACATTTCCGGCCCGTCGGACTGGTTCGATGCTCAGCTGCGCGTGCGTGGCTGGCGCGTGGCGCTCCAAGGGGCCGGCCTGAAGGATTCCGCCGTGCTGGTCGGGGACTGGAGCCCGGAGAGCGGCTACGCAATCGGCAGGGACATGATTGCCTCGGGTGACCTGCCCGACGGCATCTTCTGCGGCAACGACGCCATGGCACTCGGCCTGCTCGCGGCCCTGCGGGAGTCCGGCATAGCGGTGCCCGCGGACGTGAGCGTCACCGGTTTCGACGACATCACCGGTGCCGCGTTCATGGTGCCTCCCCTGACCACCGTCTTCCAGCCGTTCGCCGAACTGGGCCGGGTGGCGCTGGAGTCCCTGGTCCGGGTCATGGACGGCGCCCCGCCGTCCGTCGTCCACATCCGACCCGAACTGGTCATCCGCTCCAGCGTCCGTTGACGGCGCGGTATCTCAGCGGGTCGGTCTCGGCATCGTCCGGCAGATGGCGGGGAGTTGGACCGTCGGGCGGGTTCCCGCCGGCACGGCCGTCCCCTTCGCGCAGTAGGCGGAAGGGGACGGTCCTGCAGGCAGGACTTGTCTCACGCCTCCACTTCGGAGCCGTCGGTTGACCAGTTGGTGTGGAAGTTGCCCTGGACGTCGACGCGCTTGTAGGTGTGGGCCCCGAAGTAGTCCCGCAGGCCCTGGGTGAGGGCGGCGTTCAGGCGGGGGGCGCGCACCTGGTCGTAGTGCGACAGAGCCGCGCTGAAGCCGGGCACGGGCACGCCGGCCCTGATGGCGGTGGCGACCACCTCGCGCCAGCCGTCCTGGCAGTTCGCGAGCTCGGCCGCCACGGACGGGGCCTCCAGCAGTGTCACCAGGTTGCCTGCTGCGTACTCGGAGCGGATGCGCTCCAGCAGCTTGGCGCGGATGATGCAGCCGGCGCGCCAGATCTTCGCGACCTCGGCGACATCGATGTACCAGCCGTACTCGACGCCGGCCTGGCGGATCTCGTCCAGGCCCTGGGCGTAGGCGACGACCTTGCTGGCCCACAACGCCTGGCGGATCTGCTCGACGAAGGCGTCCCGGTCAGCCACCCGGAAGGTGCCGTCGGGGCCGCTCAGGGCCTGCTGGGAGGCCGCGCGCAACTCGGGGTGCGAGGAGACGGCACGGGCGAAGACCGATTCGGCGATGGTGTTGACCGGCGTGCCGAGGTCAAGGGCGGACTGCACGGTCCAGGTGCCGGTGCCCTTCATGCCCGCAGCATCCACGATGATCTCTACCAGCGGCATGCCGGTGCGGGCGTCGACCTTGCGGAGCACCTCCGAGGTGATCTCGATCAGGTAGGAGTCGAGGTCGCCGGTGTTCCAGGTGCCGAACACGTCGGCCATCTCCTCGTGGGAGAGCCCGAGCGCCTTCAGCAGCTCGTAGGCCTCACCGATGAACTGCATGTCGGCGTACTCGATGCCGTTGTGGACCATCTTGACGAAGTGGCCGGCGCCGTCGGTGCCGATGTAGGTGCAGCAGGGCTCGCCGTCGACGTGGGCGGAGATCCTCTCCAGGATCGGGCCGAGGGCCTCGTAAGACTCCGGTGACCCGCCCGGCATGATCGAGGGGCCCTCGAGTGCGCCGACCTCGCCGCCGGAGATGCCGGCGCCGACGAAGTGGAGCCCGTGCCCCCGCAGCTTCTCCTCGCGGCGCCTGGTGTCCTGGAACTTGGCGTTCCCGCCGTCCACGACGATGTCGCCGGCCTCGAGCAGGGGGATCAGTGCGTCGATGGTGGCGTCCGTCCCCTTGCCGGCCTGCACCATGATGATGACGCGGCGCGGCCGTTCCAGCGAGGCGACGAAGTCGGACAGCTCGGCGGATGGGCGGAAGTCGCCCTCGTGCCCGTGCTCGGCGACGACTGCGTCGGTTCTGCTGGTGGTGCGGTTGTAGAGGGCGACGGCGTAACCGTTGCGCGCGAGGTTGCGGGCCAGGTTCGAGCCCATCACCGCCATCCCGATCACGCCGACGTTCGCGAGGCTGGGCTTGGTCATGGCTGCCTTCCGTTGGGGTCTTGGTCCCGGCAATTCTAGGCAGTCCGGGGACAGGTCACCCGTTTGTTGCCACGGGTTGACCACGCCTCCGACCGCCCAAGCCGTTCTCCACCGCTATCAGGGCCGCTTCGGGCGTCGGGGCCCGAGCCCGTTCCGGATGCAGGGGCGTGGGCGACGTCAGGAAGCAACTCCTGTGGTGCTGAAGTGCGGCACGAGGCGGATGCGTTGCGGGCCCATGCCCGCGTCCTTGGCGATCACGGCCACGGCGATGTCGTTGCTGCCGCGAGGGTCGATGAACCCGGCAGGGACCGTGAACGACTTCTGCGGTCCGATGTCGCCGATGTAGATGCCGCTGAGCCAGCCGTTGACGTACAGGTTCACCTGGCAGCCGTCGGTGCGACCGGCCTCGAACCTCGTCGACTCCACTTCCAGCCGCCACGCCGTGTCCTGCCCTTCGGGGACACTCAGCGTGGCCGTGGTTCGGTACCAGGCGATACCCGGAGCGGGTGCGACGAAATCGGTGGCGGGCAGCCAACCGGTCGTCGGGTGGTCGGGGAGGTGCCATCCGGCGAGCTCCCCGTGCAGTCCGCCGTGGTTGTAGAGGCCGCGGACCGGGTCGGTGGCGTCCGCGAAGCGGTGGTCGGCGCCCCGGATCCGCCAGGTGACGGGGCCCACGGAGCCCAGGTGCGCCTCGAACAGGCCGCGGTTCTGGCGGGAGAGCCCGTCGTCGCTCCAGTCGAGGTTGTGGCCGAGGTTGTGTACCGCGACGGCGACGGTGACGGGCTCCCCGGCACGCACCAGGCCCTCCGGCGTGGCCACGGTGACCGTGTCCCCGGCGGCGGGGTGCGCGCCGGCGTAGGCACCGTCCACCCAGACCTGCATGAACGCCGGGTTCCGGCCATGGGCGGGGACTCCGGAGCCGCCGTTGCCGCGGAGGGTCAGCGTCGGGTCGTCGCCCGCCGCGGTGTACGTGGCGCGGTACCAGACCGTTCCCTCGAAGAACCCGTACCGGTTGGAGTCCAGAACCACCCCGCTGCCGCCGGGACCCTGCCACGGGTTCAGCGGGTCGGGGGCGTCGGCGAGCAGCCATGAGCTGTCGTCGAAGTCGGCGGCCGCCTCCGGCGCCTCCTCCGCCCTCACCCACTCCAGCCGCGGCTCATCGACCCGCCTCGGACCAGGGGCGTCGCCGTCGAGGAGCTGACCGTTCCAGGTCCAATTGGTGATTCCGGCCGGGAGCGTGACGTGCAGCGCCCCGCCGGCATCCATGGACCCGGCGATGTGGGCTGTGGTGCCCTCGAAGGCGACGGCGCGCACAAGGTAGGCGCCACGCACGATGACGGTGTCGTTGCCGTCGCCGCGCGTGCCCCGGACGTGCCAGGTGCGGGCCGCGGCGCCCCGGTCCATGAATCTGAGCGTGAGCGCCTCGCCGCCGTCCGTCACGGTCACGTCGATGGGTGCACCGTGGGTGTAGTTGAGGCGCAACTGCCGGGCGGTGACGTCGTGGGTCGCGGTGACCCCTTCCGGAGTCTCCAACCCGAGACCCGGACCGACAACGAGGACGGTCTCGCCCGGGTCGCCGGGGTACCCGACAAGCGTCTGGATCAGGCCGGCAGCTGTTCGCACCGGCGCCCCGAACAACTGCGATGTGGTGTAGAGCACGCCGTGGTCCCCGATGCGGAAGTCGGCTGCCAGCAGCAGCGCGTCGCGGCCGTGGACGCGCAGACTCGTCGTCGGTTCCTGCGGGATCCTGGGCCAAGCCGGGGCGCCGCCTGCTGGTGTCGCCTCAGCTGCCCTCTTGGCGGAAGCAGACGCCGCATCGTCGCCGAGCACGTTCAGGGCGTCGATTGCGACGGCGATCCCCCCGCCCGGGTTGTCCGGGGCCGGCTGCCCGACGACCTCGATCGTCGCGGTGTGGAGGCCCGGTGCCAGGCCGGTCGTCGAGTGGACCACCTGCTGGGCGGGGGCGTTCTGGTCGGAGGCGATCCAGGCGTCGAATCCGACTGGCCCACCGCCGTCGATGGTGATTGTCGCGGAGCCGTAGGCCGTGCCGCGCGGCGCAATGACCTCCAGGCCGGTGCCCTCGAATGCAAGCGCGACGCTTGCACCGGCGGCAGCGCTGCGGGTCAGGGTGCCTCCATGGGCGCTGGGGTCGTCCACACGTTCCCAGTCGCCGACCCAGACCAGATCGAGGGACCGGTCGTCGTGGGTGTAGGCGCGCAGGCCGGCGTCGGCGCCCCGGTCCAGTACCAGGGGGATCGTGAGGGTGGTGTCGGTGACGTCGTTCGAATCCGCGAGGCACACACCGAGGAACCGGGCACCATTCCCCGTCGCCGAATCGTCGTCGGTGGCCTGGCGGGCGTAGACCCGCAGCGGTGCGCCGCTCACCTCGGCAGGGGAAGGTGCCTCGACCGGACGCATCGACGACAGCTGCGGCAGCCCGAGCTGGAAGTAGCCGAGTTCCTTCTGCACCGCCAGCTTGGGCGTGATGACGCGGTCCTCGCTCAGTGCCGCGCCGTAGTCGTAGGAGGTGAAACCCGACGACGGGGAGCCCGTGTAGCCCCAGTTCGTGCCGCCGGTGATCATGTAGTAGTTGAACGCCGTGACGCCGTTACCGAGGTTGATCATGCCCCACTGGCGGGTGAACGCCGGGTCGACGAACCCCTCGCACGCCTCCGTGTTGAACGCGGCGCCCCACGGAGTGAAAGCTCCCCCCTGGGCCTCCGTGATGAACTGCGGGGTCCTTGGCGCGAACCGGCGGAAGTCGGACTCGGTGTCGGTGATGAGCCCCCTGCCCGCAGCGCAGTTGAAGCCCAGCGGGTAGCGGTCGTAGGCGTAGAAATCGAGGCCCAGGTCGGCGACATCGCTGAAGCGGCCGGCCAGTCCGTAGTCGTTGTGGAACAAGGGCACGTCGATCCCGTCGGAGCGGACGAACTCCGCGAGCGTCCTCAGGAACCCACGCCGGGCTTCGTCATCGGCGATCAGTTCGTTCTCCACCTGGTACAGCAGGATCGAGCCGCCGCCGTCGGTGACCTGGTGCCTGCAGGCGATCTCGTTGAAGGTGTGCAGCCATGCCTTCGACGGTTCGAGAGCCCTTGGGTCGAGTGACCGCAGCGAGCGCGCCGACTTGTTCACCATGAAGCCGGGCAGGCCGCCCATTGAGATCTCGGCGTTCACGTAGGGGCCCGGCCGGGCTATCACGTACAGGCCCTCCTCGGCCGCGAGCGCCAGGAGCCGGTCGATGTCCCGAATGCCCTCGAAGTTGAAGGGCCCTCCTTCGACGTACTGGTGCAGGCCCCAGAAGAAGTAGAGGGACACGGCGTTGAAGCCCGAGGCGCGCAGCTTCTGGAACACGTCACGCCAGCCCTCCGCCGAAGGGACGCGCCAGTGGTGAAGCTCTCCTGACCAGATCTGGAGGCGCTGCCCGTCCACCAGGAACGAGTGCTCGTCGAAACCGACGGTGTGGGGCCGGCCGTCGTTGCCCGGGAAGGTGATCCGGCCACCCCTGCCGGGCGGCGGCGCGCCGTCCGCGGAGTCCTGCGTCGTCGGCTGATCGGTTCCGTTCCAGCGGCTCGTCGGCATCTGGTCAGCCTATCCGGCGAGCCCGGGCGGTGCAGCCGGAGTCAGGAGGTGCGACGGTGGGTGATCCGGCCCTGCCACATCGTGAGTTCCACCGGGTCGGGCAGGTCACGACCGTGGTAGGGGTTGTTGCGGCTCCTCGACGCGGAGGCCGCCCGGTCAACAGTGGCGCGCCTCGTGGGGTCGACGAGCACAAGGTTGGCCGGCTCCCCGACGGCCAGCGGCCGCCCCTGCCCGGCGACACGGCCGATGCGGGCCGGCGCGTGACTCATCCGCTCGGCGATGCCCGCCCAGCCGATGTGGTCCAGCATGGTCTCCATCACGACCCCGAGCGCCTGCTCCAGCCCGATCATCCCCGGCTTGGCGTCCGCGAACGCGTGGTCCTTGTCGTGGGCGGCATGCGGGGCATGGTCGGTGCCGACGGTGTCGATCGTGCCGTCTGCAAGCGCCTCCCGCAGTGCCTCGATGTGCTCGTTCGTGCGCAGCGGCGGATTCACCTTGAAGGTGGTGTCGTAGCCCGCCACCTCGTCCACGGTCAGGTACAGGTGGTGAGGCGTGGCCTCGGCGGTGACGTGGATCCCGCGCCTCTTCGCCCAGCGGACCACCTCCACGCCCTCCGCGGAGGTGATGTGGAGCACGTGCAGGCGCCCGCCCGTCGCCTCGGCGAGCATGGCGTCCCGGGCGATGATCACGGACTCCGCCACCGGCGGCCAGCCGGGCAGGCCCAGCCTGCCGGACAGCACGCCCTCGTGGCACGATGCCGTTGGCCCAGCCAGCGACGAGTCCTGGGAGTGCTGGGCCAGGACACCGTCGAAACGGCTCGCCCACTCGAAGGCGCGGCGCATGATCCCGGCGTCCTGGATGCAGGCACCGTCGTCGGAGAACAGCGTGACCCCCGCACGGGAGGCATGCATGAGGCCAAGTTCGGCCAGTTCCCTGCCGGCCAGGTCCCTCGTGATGGCTCCCACGGGCACCACCTGCACGAGGTTCGCCGAGCGCCCAAGGTCGAGGATGTGCTCGGCCTTCTCCGCTGTGTCGGTGACCGGCTGGGTGTTGGCCATGGCGTGGACGCACGTGAATCCGCCGCGGGCGGCCGCCAGCGAACCGCTCGCCACCGTCTCGGCGTCCTCGCGGCCGGGCTCGCGCAGGTGCGTGTGCAGGTCAACGAGTCCCGGCAGCGCAATCAGGCCGTCGGCGTCGATGCGTTCTGCGCCGGAGGGCGCCTCGTCGACGAGCATGCCGCCGGACACGTGCAGGTTGGTGCGGGACCCGTCGGGAAGGGTCACGCCGGTGATCGTGAGGTCGGCCATGTTCGTCAGTGCTCCTCTGGGTTGCCGGCCAGGAGGTGGTAGAGGATGCTCATCCGGACTGCCACGCCGGCGGAGACCTGGTCCAGCACGATGGCCCGGGCGCTGTCGGCGGCATCGGAGGAGAGCTCAAGTCCCCGGTTCATGGGCCCGGGGTGCGCGATTACTGCGTCGGGTTTCATGGCGCCCAGACGCGTCGCGGTCAGACCGTAGCCCGCGATGTACTCGCGCTCGGACGGGAAGAAGCCGCCCTGCATCCGTTCGCGCTGCACGCGAAGCATCATGGCGACATCCGCCTCGGCAAGGGCCTCGTCGAAGTCATGCGTGACCCTCACTCCCCACGTCGAAACGCCTGCCGGCATCAGCGTCGGGGGTGCGACCAGAACCACCTCGGCGCCGAGCCGGGGCAGCAGCAGCACGTTGGAGCGGACCACGCGGGAATGCAGCAGGTCACCGGTGATGGCGACGCGCTTGCCCTCCAGGGTGCCGAGGCCGTGGGAGCGGAAGTGCCTCAACATGGCGTGGGCGTCCAGGAGTGCCTGCGAGGGATGCTCGTGCATGCCGTCCCCGGCGTTCACGACGCTCGCCCTGACCCAGCCGGCCGCCTGGGCGACGGCGCCGGACCCGGCGTGGCGCATCACGATCGCGTCCACACCCATTGCATCCAGGGTCAGCAGGGTGTCCTTCATGGACTCGCCCTTCGACACCGACGATCCCTTGGCCGAGACGTTGATGGCGTCCGCGGAAAGCCACTTGGCAGCGAGTTCGAACGAGGACCGCGTGCGGGTCGAGTCCTCGAAGAACAGGTTCACCACTGTCCGGCCACGCAGTGCCGGCAGCTTCTTGATCGGCCTTGACTGCACGTCGTGCATCTCCTCGGCCGTGGCCAGGAGGCTCTGGACCTGAGCGTCCGTCAGGTCGGAGATACTGAGCAGATGCTTCACGCGGTGGCCTCCGGGTCGCGTTCGATGACCACCTCGTCGGTGCCGTCGATTTCGGAAACGCGGACGCGCACCCGCTCGGATCGGGAGGTGGGGAGAGACTTGCCGACGATGTCGGGCTGGATCGGCAACTCGCGCAGACCCCTGTCGATGAGCGTCATGAGCCGGAGGCGGCTCGGCCGTCCGAGATCGGAGACGGCCTGCAGTGCGGCTTGGACGGTGCGGCCCGAGTTGAGGACGTCGTCCACCAGGACGACGACGGCGTCGTCCAGGCTCACCGGAACGACGGTTCGTCCGACCGGGCGGGTGGGGTGCAGGCGCAGGTCGTCACGGTACATCGTGATGTCCAGTTCGCCGACTGGAACCTGCACTCCCTCTGCTGCGGCGATCTCGGCGGCGATCCTGCGCGCGAGCGGCACCCCGCGTGTGATGATTCCGAGGAGCACCAGGCGATCGGTGCCGCCGGCCAACTCCAGCAACTCGTGTGACATGCGCCGGAGGGCTCGGCCCATCTCACCCGTGGTGAGCACCGTCGTGGCGGAGGCCGACACCGTGGGCTCAGGCCTGGGTGTCGGGCGGGGTGGACCCGTGCTGCGCCACCAGGCCACTGCCCGCGGCGGTCTCGTTGCGGTAACGACGCACCCAGGTGGGGGTGAACGCGAGCACTGCGATGACGATCGCGGTCACCACGGGCAGCACGGCGGTGATCAGGATCAGGTGGGCAGCGGAGAACTCCGGGGCCTCCGGCCAGCCGGGCAGCGTTTCGAGGGGCAGCAACCAGTCCATGGTGGTCACCTTACTGGAAACGGGAGGCAGTGGACCCGGTCAATCACCGGCGGCGCCACGGCTCGCATCCTGGACGCTCAACGCACGCCGTGCCTCGTCCAGACGCTCTGCGAGGCCGCGACGAACCTGCTCGTCGGTCACGTGCTCCGAAGCCCAGGCGGCGTAGTCGTCGACAAGTTCACGGTCGGCGAGGACGTCGGGGAACAGCCAGCGCAGCACGGTGCCGACGGTGGCATATCCTCGGTCGGCCCACAGGCCCGAGCGGGCGTTGATCGAGGCGACCACATCCTTGTAGGCGGCCACGTAGGGAGCCAGCAGATCCTCCTGCCCGTAGCGCCAGAAGCCGGTGCAGATGGAGCGGTGGGTCTCGTTCGGAACGTCCGGGTCTGCGGTGGCCAACCGCCACGCCTCGGCCTTCGCGTCCGCGTCCGGCAGCGAGGCCCTCGCACCGGCGGCACGTTCGGCGCCGGCGTTGGTGTTGTCGCGGTTGAGTTCGGCGTCGATCTCCTCGTGGCCGATCGCGCCGCGGGCGGCCAGCGTGGACACGATCGCCCATCGGACGCCCACGTCGATGGCGAGACCCTCCGGGATCTCCTCGCCGGCGAGCCAGCCCCGGATCAGCTCCAGTGCCGCATCGGAGCGGGCCACGCCGATCAGGGCCTTTGCGAAGATCAGCTGCTCGTCCGAGCCGGGCGCCGCCCCCTTGAGCAGCTGCGCGAATCCCGCAGTCAGGTGATTGTTCGCCTCCTGGCGCAACTCGGGCGCCATGAACCGGGAGGCACAGGTGGCCGCCTGGGAGGCGATCGTGGTGACGGCCGCCATGTCGCGCTCGCTCGACAGACCGGCGAGCGCGAGGTCGATGAACCGCTGCGGCCGCAGTTCCGCGTCGCGCACGGAGTCCCAGAACGAGGACCAGACGACGGCGCGTGCCAGGGGATCGTGCAGGCCGGGGATGTGCCGAACGAGAGCGGCCGCCGAGACGGGGTCGAACCGGACCTTGACATAGGTGAGGTCGCCGTCGTTGAGCAGCACCACATCGCCGCTGTCCACACCGACGAGCCCGGGGATGTCGGTGGACGCTCCCGAGATGTCCGTCTCGACGTATTGCGAGCGCACCAACTCCCCATCGCGCATCGAGTAGACACCGATGCCGAGACGGTGGGTCCGGAGCGTCGGATGCTCAGTGGTTGCCTCCTGCAGGACGGAGAAGTGCGTGAAGCAGCCCTCGTCGTCGACGTCGAAGACGGCACGCAGCGTGTTGACGCCGGCAGTGGCGAGCCATTCGCCCGTGAACCAGGACAGTTCCCGGCCGGAGGCGAGCTCGAGTTCGGTCAGCAGGTCGGAGAGCTCGGTGTTGCCCCACGCATGCCGGGCGAAGTAGGCCGCCACTCCGCGCAGGAACGCCTCGCGCCCCACGAAGGACACGAGCAGCTTCAGAACGGAGGCGCCCTTGGCGTAGGTGATGCCGTCGAAGTTCTGCTCGACGGCATCAAGATCGACCATGTCCGCGGCGATGGGATGGGTGGTGCTCAGCTGGTCCGCCAGGTAGGCCCAGGCCTTGCGCTCGTTGCTGAATGACGCCCAGGGGTTCGCATCGCCGCCCCACCTGCGGGCGATCTCGTCGGCCGCGTGGTGTGCGGCCCACTCGGCGAAGGACTCGTTCAGCCACAGGTCGTCCCACCAGCGCATCGTGACGAGATCCCCGAACCACATGTGCGCCAGCTCGTGGAGGATCGTGTTGTCGCGGGCCTCGAGCTCGCGCGCGGTGACGCGGGAACGGAACAGGTACTCGTCGCGGAACGTGACGCAGCCCGCGTTCTCCATGGCGCCCGCGTTGAACTCCGGGACGAAGATCTGGTCGTAGGAGTCGAAGGCGTACGGGGTGGCGAAGGCCTCCTCGAAGACCTCGAACCCGCGTTGGGTGGTGGTGCGGATGACATCCGCGTCCAGGTGCTGGGCCACGGACTGCCTGCAGGCGATGCGCGCCGGGATGGCGCGCCCCGCTGAGACGATCTCGCCCTCGTCGACGTGGTATTCGCCCGCCACCAGCGCGGTGATGTAGGGGGAGATGCGGCCCGTTGCGGCATGCGTCCAGCGCCCGACGCCGTCGCCCAGGTCCTCGGGCGCCACGCCGGCGGAGTTGGAGAGGACGGCCCAGTGCAGGGGAGCCAGCACCGTGAGCTGGAACGTCGCCTTCTGGTCGGGCTGCTCAAGGTCCGCGAACATGCGGCGTGCGTCGGCGGTCTCGAACTGCGAGTACAGGTACACGCGGTCGTCCGCCGGGTCCACGAACCTGTGCAGGCCCTCGCCGGTGCGGGAGAAGCGGCAGACGGCGTCGATCACGACGGTGTGGGCGCCTTGCTGGAGGTCGGGCAGCGGCAGACGGAACCCGTTGAAACCGGTCGTGTCGAGGTTTTCGCCATCGATGGTTGCGGACGTCACCGCGTCGGCGATCAGATCAAGGTGCGTGGCGCCGCCGACGGCGTCGAGGTCGAGTTCGGTGATCGATCGGAAGTGGCGGGCGGGATCATCCACCCCGTGCCCGGTGACATCCACCGTGACCCGGTAGGCCTTCGCCGTCACGAGGCGGGAGCGCTCGGCGGCCTCCTCGCGGCTGATGTTGGCACTGGACATGTGCGCGCCCTTCGGTGATTCGTCCGCGGCGTCTTCCACGGTTCGGATGCGCCGATGCTAGCGCCAGATGCGACACCGATGCGGAAGCGGGAGGCAGTTCACGCTTGCTGCGGCGCGGGTGCGGAGCCCTCGACGGGCGCCTCGCCGACCAGGTGGATCACCGGCCTGCTCGCCACGGTCACCACCGCAACCGTCAGCAACGCGCCGAGCAGCATCGCGGTGCCCTCACCGTCCTGGAGCAGCCCCATCGTCTTGCCCAATGCCACCGCGCCGACAGGCACACCGAGCTGCGCGGCGGTGGTCACTGCGATGGGCAGGGGCTGGCGCGTCAGGGTCATCAAGCCGTGCGCCACCACTGCGGCAAGGCCGAGTGCGATGCCGAGTCCGATGGTGCTGGGGTTGGCGGCGAGGCTGCGCAGGTCCAGCGATGCGCCGAGCCACACGAAGAACACCGGTGCGAAGAACCCCTCGGAGAGGGCGAACACCTGGTTCGCGATGCGGCGAGGCTCGCCGACCGCCGACACGGCAAGGCCCATGGCGAAACCGGCGAGCATCACGGACACCTTCATGGACGCCGCGACCGCGGCCAGGGTGAAGAGGAGCGTGAGGGTGACGCGCAGCTCCATGGCGAGACCCCGGCGCTGGCTCACCTCGTGCAACTGCCGTCTGCGGCCGGTTCGCTCCGTCCAGCGGAGGAACGCGTAGAACACGGCAGCCAACGCGATCACCGCCACGGCACCCAGCGCCGCCGTGCCCGCGCGTGACGGGTCGATCGCCAGTGGGAGTGCGATGATGCATGCTGCATCGGCGACCGTCAGCTGCGCCAGCATCTCCAACCCGCTCCTGCTCGTGACCTTCACCCCGCCGAGGGCGGGCATCACGATCCCGGCAGAGGATGATGCGATCAGCACGGCGTACAGAGGGCCGTGCGGGATGCCGAACACCGTCGCAATCCCAAGCCCGAGTGGTACTGCCAGCACACCGACCGCGGCGGCCCGCAGGAAGCCATTACGGAGCCCGGAGGCCATGGCAGGCTGCCGCACGGGCACGTGGGTGCCCGCCACGAACATCACGAGGGCGAAGCCAACCTCAGCCATGAACGACAGCGTTGGGTCCTGGGCATTGACGACGCGGAATCCGGTGTCGCCCAGGACGATGCCGACCATCAGTTCTCCGATGACCACAGGGATGGGCACCATCCGGTTCAGGCTGGCGATCGGCCCCAGCATCGCGACGGCGCAGATGAGCGCCAGCAGGGCGAAGCTCACAACGGCACCACGATGCAGGGGATGTCGATGTTCTCATCCGTGTGGTAGCAGGAACAGACCCGGTGATAGCCGTCGGCGACCTGGAGCCTCCGGTCGGAGGCGAGGTCGCCCCGAACGAGCAGGATCGGTGACAGGGACTCGCCCGATGCGATCTTCCTGAGGTCGGAAGCGACGTGCGGGTTGGACTCCTCCAGGAGTGGCAGACGTGCGGCCCGCAGGATGTCCTTGGCCTTGAAGTGCAGGATCGTTGCGCCGCGCATCCGGGCCACCAGCTTGGCCGCGGTGTCGCCGTCGGTGATCAGGCTCAGATACGACAGCGCCGCGGGGTAGTCGTGTGCCTCCGGGGTCTCGTCCCACTTCACGTCCGGGACCTTGCCGTCCTTGACTGTCTTGCCCATCGCTGCCTCCTCTGGCTGCGTGCCGTGTCGACCGCCCGCCGATGTCAGGGCCAGCGTCGTACGTAGGAACGTCAATGACGCGTAGGAACGTCAATGACGCGAGTTTCCCACTTCTCCTGCCCCCAGACGCCCTGTTCCACGTGTGTGCGTCGTGCCGACGCGGTCGCTACACGCCTTGTCGCCCTGCTGTGCCAGCATTGGCGGCATGACTACGCAGCCCCAGGAACGGGTTCCCTCCGCCGAACTTCGGCAGCGTTGGGCGGAGCTGAACGACTTGTTGCAGGCTGCGCAGGACGCCTACTACGGCAGGGACGCCCCCACCATCTCCGACGACGCCTACGACCAGGCGATGCGTGAACTGGTGGAGTTGGAGTCGGAGCATCCCGAACTCCAGAGCCAGGACTCGGTGACGCAGCGAGTGGGTGCCGCCCAGTTCACCGATTTCGGTCCGGTCGTGCACCGGGAGCGGATGCTCAGCCTCGACAACCTCTTCAGCGACCAGGAACTGACCGACTGGCTTCGCAAGACGTCGGCCACCCGTTATCTGTGCGAGGTCAAGATCGACGGGCTGGCCGTGAATCTCCTCTACGTCGACGGCAGGCTCACCACCGGCGCCACCAGGGGCGACGGCCGGGTGGGGGAGGACGTCACCGGCAACGTGCGGACGATCAAGGGCATCCCGCAGCGGCTGCGGGGAACCGGCTGGCCCGCCGAGCTGGACGTCCGCGGCGAGGTCTTCTTCCCGGTTGCCGACTTCGAGGACCTCAACGCCGATCTCGTCGCGGCTGGGAAGGCCCCCTTCGCGAACCCCCGCAACACCGCGGCGGGCTCGTTGCGGCAGAAGGATCCCCGGGTCACGGCCGAGCGACGTCTGAGGATGCTGGTGCACGGCATCGGCGTGCGGGGTGACTGGGCCGTGGCCTCCCAGAGCGAGGCCTATGCGCAGCTGTCGGAGTGGGGATTGCCGGTGAGCCCCCGCAACAAGGTGGTGGCCACCGTCCAGGAGGTCGAGGACTACGTCGCCTACTACGGGGAGCACCGCCACGACGTGGAGCACCAGATCGACGGCGTGGTCGTGAAGGTCGACGTGTTCGCGGAGCAGGCTGCTCTCGGGAACACGTCACGGGCCCCCCGGTGGGCCGTCGCCTACAAGTACCCGCCGGAGGAGGTGAACACGCGGCTGCTCGACATCCGCGTGAACGTCGGGCGCACCGGACGCGTGACTCCGTACGGGGTGATGGAGCCGGTGGTGGTCTCCGGGTCGACGGTGGAGATGGCCACGCTGCACAACGCGTTCGAGGTGGAGCGCAAGGGTGTGCTGATCGGGGACATGGTCGTGCTCCGCAAGGCCGGCGACGTGATCCCGGAGATCGTCGCTCCCGTCGTCGCACTGCGTGACGGCACGGAACGGCCGTTCGTGATGCCGACGCACTGCCCGTCCTGCGGCACCGAGCTGCGGCCCGAGAAGGAGGGCGACAAGGACATCCGCTGCCCGAACACCCGTTCCTGCCCGAGTCAGCTGCGCGAGCGCCTGTTCGCGTTGGCGTCGCGGTCGGCATTCGACATCGAGGCGCTCGGCTGGGAGGGGGCGGGTGCGCTTCTCGACGGCGGTCTCCTCGACAACGAGGCGGGCCTGTTCGATCTCGGCGCCTCCGATCTGTTGCGCACCGACCTCTACACCCGGGTCGCGAAGCCCGCGGAGCTGGCCGATCCGGCGTTGGCCCCGGCAGGCGGGGTTCGGGACGGGAAGGTGTTGTCCAGCAACGGTGAGAAGCTGCTGGCCAACCTGCAGCGTGCCAAGGACCAGCCCCTGTGGCGGGTGCTGGTGGCGCTGTCCATCAGGCATGTCGGCCCCACCGCGGCCCGGTCGCTGGCCACCCGGTTCGGCTCACTCGACGCCATCCGCGACGCAGACGCAAAGGAGTTGGCGGCCACCGACGGTGTGGGCGCCGTCATCGCCGAGGCCATCCAGGAGTGGTTCGCGGTCGACTGGCGGCAGGCCATCATCGAGGCGTGGCGGGCGGCCGGCGTCCGGATGGCCGACGAGCGCGACCTGTCCATCCCGCGCACTCTGGAGGGACTCACCGTCGTTGT
Source organism: Arachnia sp. (assembly GCA_039811745.1). Lineage (GTDB taxonomy): Bacteria > Actinomycetota > Actinomycetes > Propionibacteriales > Propionibacteriaceae > Arachnia. The sequence continues at coordinate 30,012 of JBDHZH010000008.1, read as the reverse complement.
GACGGGAACGCTCCCGGGATTCACGCGCGACGAGGCCAAGGAGGCCATACTCTCGCGGGGTGGGAAGGCGGCCGGCTCGGTCAGCGCGAGGACCGACTACGTCGTGGTCGGTGAGAACGCAGGCAGCAAGGCCGACAAGGCCGTCCAGCTCGGGCGCCCAATCCTCGACGAGGCCGGATTCCGGCGGTTGTTGGAGGGTGGCCCCGAGGCAGTGTGAGGCGTGGAATAGTTGGCCCATGCGAGTTCACATTGCCACCGACCATGCAGCCTTCGAGCTGAAGGAGTACCTCGTGGAGAGGCTCAACGAGGCCGGCCACGAGGTCGTCGACCACGGCGCCGCCACGTATGAGGCGCTCGACGACTACCCGCCGTTGATCATCCCCTGCGCGGAGGCGGTGGCGGCCGAGGGTGGCATCGGCATCGTGCTGGGCGGCTCCGGCAACGGCGAGCAGATCGCCGCCAACAAGGTCAAGGGCATCCGCGCCGCACTGGCGTACAACCCCGAGCTTGCCCGGCTCGCGCGCGAGCACAACAACGCCAACATCGTCTCCCTCGGCGGCCGGATGCAGACGCACGAGGAGGCGTGGGCGATCGTCGACACGTTCCTCGCGACCCCGTTCTCCGGCGAGGAGCGCCACGCCCGCCGCATCGACCAGATGACCGCCTACGAGAACAGCCACTGAGTATCTCCCCACGCGGCGCGGCTAGGCTCTGCGCATGCCAGAGGGTCACGTCATCCATAGGCTCGCCGACGCTCTGACCGAGTCGTTCGCGGGCGAACCAGTGACGGTGACCTCACCGCAGGGGCGATTCGCGGTCGAGGCCGCCCGGCTCGACGGCGGCGTCCTCACGGGGGCCGAGGCCGTCGGCAAGCACCTGTTCGTGGCTTTCGACGTGCCCGAACCAGCGCTGGTCCACATCCATCTGGGGCTGATCGGCAGGCTGAACATCGGCCCGGGTGACCCGTCCAGCGGCCAGATCCGCCTGCGTATCTCCGACGGTGTCACCACGGCCAATCTCCACGGGCCGCAGTGGTGCAGGGCGGTGACCCATGCCGAGTACCTCGACGTACTTGCTGCCAGTGGGCCCGATCCCCTCCGGCCCGACGCGGACCCCGGCGCCGGCTACGTGCGGCTCCACCGCTCCGGGAAGTCGATTGCGGCCCTGCTGATGGATCAGCGCATCGCCGGGGGTGTGGGGAACATCTTCCGCGCCGAGGTGCTGTTCCGGAATCGCCTGAGGCCCGACACCCCTGGCCGGGACATCGACCGGCGCACCTGGCAGGTCATCTGGGACGACCTGGTGTTCCTGATGCGCAACGCCGTCGCAGTGGGCCACATCGACACCGTTCGGCCCGAGCACATGCCCGAGGTCCAGGGCAGGCCGCCGAGGGATGATCCCCATGGCGGTGAGGTGTACGTGTACCGGAGGGCGGGGGACCCTTGCCTGGTGTGCGGGAGACCAGTGCGAACCACGATCCTGGAGGGGCGCAACCTGTACTGGTGCGGCAACTGCCAGCGACGACGACACGCCCGCTGACCCCTTCCTGTGCCTGTCGTTCCCGTGGGGATCTGGAGGCCACCTGCGACCACTGAGCCCCTGGACGCAATCATCTAGGGTGGGTTCCATGCCGACCAACCGTCCATGCCCTGTGTGCTCGGTCGATCGTCACCGGACCCGGTGGGTTCCTCCCGCATGAACGCCTCTGCTCGGGGACGCACCCTGCGTGTGGGTGTGGGCGACCGTCTCGTCTCCGCCCTCGAACTGCACCTGCCTGAGGGGTGGGTCCCCTACGGTGACGGGACGGACGAGGACGAGGCACTCTTCTTCGACGGGCCCATGCGGCTCCGCGTACTGCTGAGGAGCCTGCCCAGGGCGGGGATCGACATCGAGGTCGGGAACACGGGCGACTCCCCGGTCCTCGTCGACTCACCCGTGCTCGTCCTGGAGACGCCGGGACCGCAATTGCCGTGGCTCGCCGGAGCCACCGGGCGGGTCCTGCTCCCCGGGGCGGATGGCGGCGGCGTGTGGCGGCAGTGGCGAGGGAACTGTTCCATCGCCCAGGAAGGAGCCGAGCAGGGCGGGATCGCCGTGCTGGGCGGACCGGCGTGGGTCCCACCGGGCATGGCGCTGGGCGTCGGGTGGCGGCTGGAGCCGTCGTCCACGGGCAACCTGCCGGAGGACCCGGCGTGGCTGCCCGAGAGTTGTTTCCTGCCGGTGGGGGAGGCGATGGTGCTGCGGGCCCCCGACTCGGCTCTCACCGCGCCCGGCCTTTCGGTGCAGCAGGTGGACGACGACACCGTCCTGACTGGTCCAGCAGGCGTCCACCGCGTGACGCTGTCGGACGCTCGCGGCACGACAGGCTTCGAGGTCGGCTGGCACCCTCCGCTCGCGGTGGTCGCGATGACCGCCGCCGCGCTCACCCCGGATGCGGGGCAAGCCGCATGGCTGGATCTGGGGGCAAGCGAGTTCGTCAGAAGGAGAGATCTGCCCTGGCTGGACAACCTCGACCGCTTGCTTGGCGCCTCCCTGGAGTCGCCGAACATGTGGGGGGTGCTCGCCGGGTTCCGCGCAGCGGTGTTGACCGACCTGCCAGTGCGGGCGGAGGCCGAGACGGCAGCCCACTCCCTCATCGCCTCCCAGCCTGACTCCGACTTGGGCCCGATCCTGTTCGCACTTGGTGAGGAACAACTCCGACCACGTGGCGGCTTGTCGGGCCCGTCCGCGGACTGGTGGGGCGTGCTGATGCGTGACGACGATCGGCTGCGCGACCGTGTCCTGGAGTGGGTGGATCACGGGAGGATCACCTCCGCGCCTCCCATCCACGGGGCGCGTGGCGTCGCCTTGGCAAGCCTCTGGCTGGCCACGCGTGAGCGCGGGGCGGACCTGCCCGTGGTGGCGCAGGCCGTCGACCGCACGACTTCGAGGCTGCTGGCGATCAACGCCCGGGAACCGGACGGCGAGGAACTCGCCTGGCTGACACTGGCCGCAGCCTTCCGTGCGGAGCGCTGACGCCCGCACGGAAGGCCGTGCCGGGTCAGGTCGTCGAGGCCTCGTAGATGGACCCGATCGAGGCCGCCAGCGCGGCGTCGAACTGGGCGTCGGTCATGTCGACCTTCAGGCCCTCGGTCAGTGCGCGGCTGAAGCTGGCGATGAGCCCGTGGTTGGCTGCGAGCAAGCGATTTGCCTCCTCTCGCGAGTAACCACCCGACAGCGCCACGACGCGGAGCACCGCAGGATGCGCGATGAGGTCCGAATACAGGCCGGCCTCGCTGGGGATGGTGAGCTTCAGCATGACCTGACGGCCTTCGGGCAGGTCGCCGAGACGGGCTAGGATGCCGGCGGTGACGAGCGCCTCGGCCTCCGCCTTGTCGGGCGCCTTGATGTCCACCTCGGGTTCCAGGATCGGCATCAGGCCGGCGTCGAGGATGCGCATGCCGACCTCGAACTGCTGGTCGAGGACGGCCTCGATGCCCACCGGGTTGGCGCCCTGCACAAGAGAACGCATCTTCGTGCCGAACACGTGGCGTGACAGGCCGCGTTCGAGCAGGGCATCCAGGTCCGGCATGTCCTTCATGAGCTTCACGCCGTCAGCGGCCTCCGCCAGTCCCCTGTCCACCTTCAGGAACGGGACGACGTTCTTGACGTGCCACAGGAAGTCGGGGATTCCGATGTCGTCGATGTCGCGGTCCATCGTCTGCTCGAACAGGATCGCGGCCAGCACCTTGTCACCGGTGAAGGCGGAACTGGTGATGATGCGCGTCCGGAAGGCGTGGATCAGGTTGAACATCTCCGCATCCCCCGAGTACTTCTCCGGACCGATGCCGTAGCGGGTGAGTGCTCCCGGGGTGCTGCCGCCGGATTGGTCCAGGGCGGCGACGAAGCCCTTGTCGTTCGCGATGCGGTTGAGTTGGTCAGTGTTCATGACTCCTCCTGGCTGTTCGCCGTCGGGGGGCACGGTTGACCTCCGACGGGGTCACGACCACTTCCAGAATATCGAGTGCCTTCACGGCACATCAGGGCGGGGTGACCATCGGCAACCTCGCCGGGGTCCTTCACCGGCGGTGTCGGTCCGGCCGTCTATCGTGTGGGGGTGAGCGCGATCAGCGACCCAGGGGCACCCCAGAACTACGGTGAGGTGTTCACTCGTCGCTGGGTTGTGGACGCGCTCCTTGACCTCACGGAGTACCGAGCCGAGAGGGACCTGGGTCCCCTCACCGCGGTCGAGCCGTCCGCGGGTACGGGTGCGATCCTCCTCCCGACGCTGGTTGAGGCGCCCGCTGCTCCGCGGGTTGAGGCGCCCGCTGCTCCGCGGGTTGAGTAGCGCCCGCGACGAAGGAGCCGGCGCGTGTCGAAACCACCCGCACCCAAGTGGCCAACCCGACCACCAGAACCGTGCCCACACACGAACCCGCCGGAGGTTTCCACACGCCGTCGGCTCGTCGTCGCGCGCCTCGAAGCGTGGTTCGAGGGTGCTGACTTGTGGCCGGCGGGTGGGCCCAACTGACGTCCCAGGTCGGCAGCTTCGGGAGCAACTCGAACAACCGGAGCGAGGAGGCCATCGGCAACGCGGTGGACATCTGCCGGACGAGGCCTTCCTTGACGCCTCGCCGCAGGTCGAGTGAGATGGCTGGTGATTCGTCGCCGTGGGTTGTCGCCGCACTTGGCAAACGACCCTCCCATGAGATGTGTTGCACGCAACTGGCAGGTCAGCGTGGGTGGTTGTCTCCGAGTCGCGTCTGACAAGCCTGTCCACTGGTCGGGGCGACAGGACTCGAACCTGCGATCTCCTGCTCCCAAAGCAGGCGCGCTAGCCACTACGCTACGCCCCGGTGCCCTTGTGCGGGCTCCGGCGAGTCTACTGCAAGGAGCGTGCGTCGGACGAACCCCGGCTCACCCTTCGTGACTGAAGGCGGCACCGACGCCGGCCGAGGTGAGACTGATGATCACTGACCCGAGCAGTGCCGGCCAGAACCCGTCGACGTGGAACCCGAGGCCCAACTCGCCGGAGATGGAGGAGACCAGCATCAGCATCCCGGCGTTGATCACCAGCAGGAACGCGCCGAGCGTGAGAATGATGAGGCAGAAGCCCGCGACCTGCGCGAACGGCCGCACGAAGGCGTTGACGAGGCCGAGGATGAGGGAGACGCCGAGCAGCGTCAGGATCTGCTCCTGCCTGTCCGTCGGTGTCAGGGTGATGCCGGGCACGATCCAAACGGCAAGCGCGGTTCCCAGCGCGCCGGCAATCACCTTCAGGATGAACCCCATGCCGAGTCACTCTATGCGATGCAGGGGTTGCCGACAGGGATGCGGGTGGTCTGATCGCAAGTGGTGCACGATGGGCAGGTGACTACGAATGAGCCGGCTGCTCGGCCTGCGACCATCTGCGACGTGGCCAAGGCGGCTGGTGTGTCGGCATCCGCGGTGTCGCGAACCATTGCCCGCCCCGGTCGGGTCTGCCACCGGACGGCTCGTCGTGTCCGCGAAGTTGCGGCCGAGCTCGGATGTCGTTTCGTCGAACTTCATGTGCCGCGGCCTGACGGCCCCGGCATGCACCGAACCTTGGCACTGGTGGTTGCCGACATCTCCAATCCCGTCTTCTCCGAGGTGATGCGCGGCGTGGAGGAGGAGGCCTCCGGGAGCGGTTACACCACCGTCCTGTCATGTGCACGCAAGTCCCCGGTGGTGGAGCGTCAGGTGCTCGGCAGATTGGTTGCCGAGCATCGCCTGACGGAGGAGCGCGCAGCGGACATCATCGTCGAACCGGTCGACCGTGCCCCAAGAAAGGCGTTGAAGCCATGACCCGTCCACTCAACTCCAGGACGTACGACGCCGGCACGAGGCCGCAGGCGCGCATCGTCCACCTCGGCCTCGGTGCCTTCCATCGTGCCCACCAGGCCTGGTACACGCAGCGCGCCGGCGACGGTTGGGGGATAGCGGCCTTCACCGGCCGCAGCCCGCTGGCCGCCCAGCAGCTGGCCTCCCAGGACGGGCTCTACACGGTGGTCGAACGCGGCCCGGAGCGTGACAGCTGCGAGGTGATCACCTCCATCGTCGAGGCGCACGACGGGGCCGACCTGGGCGCCCTGAGCGACCTGCTGCGCCGTCCCGAGGTCGCGGTCGTGACCCTGACCATCACGGAGGCCGGGTACCACCTGCGCCCGGGTGCCTCCGAACTGGACACCGACGACCCCGTGGTCCGGGCCGACATCGAGGCCCTGCGCTCAAGGCACGACGACGTCACGGCCGGCCACGCAGAGCTGGACGGCGGCACCGTCAGGACGGCCGCGGGACGACTGGTCCTTGCGCTGGCCGCCCGCCGCGCGGCCGACGGCAGGCCGCTGGCCATCGTCTCGTGCGACAACCTGCCGGCCAACGGGGCAGCGACCCGGGCCGCCGTGCTGGGGACCGCCCGGCTCGTGGATCCGCTGCTCGAGTCCTGGATCGGTGACAACGTCTCGTTCGTGGACTCCTCCATCGACCGCATCACCCCGCGCACCACAGAGGAGGACAGGCGGACGGTCGCCGAGGTGACGGGATACGACGACGTCAGCCCCGTCATCACGGAACCGTTCGTGTCGTGGGTGCTGGCCGGCGAGTTCCCGGGCGGGCGTCCCGCGTGGGAGAGGGCAGGTGCCAGCTTCGTGGATGACCTCGAGCCCTTCGAGCGCCGCAAGCTGTGGCTGCTGAATGGCTCCCACTCGCTCATGGCCTATGCAGCGGCGCTCCGCGGACACGAGACCGTCTCCGGGGCACTGGCCGACCCCGTCGTGTCGCGCTGGGTCGAGGGCTTCTGGGACGAGGCCGCGGGTCACCTGACGGCTCCCGGCCTGGACATCCCCGCCTACCGCGCCGCGCTGCGGGAGCGCTTCGAGAACCGCCGGATCGTCCACGTCCTGTCCCAGATCGGCATGGACGGGTCACTGAAACTTGCCGCCCGGGCCGTCCCGGTCTTCCGGGCGGAGCAGGCGGCAGGCCGCGCCGGGACGGCGTCGCTGCGTCCGCTGGCCGCCTGGATGGACAGGCTCTGCAGGCAGGTCGCCGCCGGCGAGGAGGTCAGGGACCCCAAGTCCCGGCTCATCGCCGGCATCGCCTCCTCCGAGGCGTCCCCCGAGCAGACGCAGGCACTCCTGGGACTGGTCGACGAGGGACTCGCGGCCGAGTCCGCGGTCGTGGCGGCCGTCCAGGAGCTGCGCGGCACCTTCGACGCCTGACAACCGGACCGCCAACCCAACCGACATCACACCCACCCAGCCACAGAGGCGCGCAGGCGCGCCATGAGAGGAGCCAACCATGAAGATCATCGAGGCGGAAGTGTTCGTGACCAGCCCGTCGCGCAACTTCGTCACCCTGCGCGTGGAGACCGACGACGGCGTCGTCGGCATCGGCGACGCCACCCTGAACGGCCGCGAGCTGGCGGTTGCCGGCTACCTGAAGGAGCATGTCGCCCAACTGCTCATCGGCAAGGACCCGCACCGCATCGAGGACACCTGGCAGTTCCTCTACCGCTCGTCCTACTGGCGGCGCGGCCCGGTCACCATGGCGGCGATCGCGGCGGTGGACATGGCGCTGTGGGACATCAAGGGCAAGGTGGCGAACCTGCCCGTCTACCAGCTGCTCGGCGGTGCCTCCCGCACGGGCCTGCGCGCCTACGGACACGCCTCCGGCACCGATATTCCCTCCCTGTTCGATTCGATCCGCGAACATCTCGAGAAGGGCTACAAGTCCATCCGCGTCCAGACCGCCGTCCCCGGCATCAAGGCCGTGTACGGCGTGGCCGCCCAGAAGCAGTCGTCCGGTGCGCGCTACGACTATGAGCCCGCCGGCCGTGGGGCGTTCCCCACGGAGGAGGACTGGGACACCCGCGCCTACCTGCGCCACCTCCCGACGGTGTTCGAGGCCGTCCGGGGCGAGTTCGGCCCGGAGCTGCCGCTCCTGCACGACGGGCACCACCGCATGACACCCATCCAGGCCGCCAAGCTCGGCAAGGCGCTGGAACCCTACGACCTGTTCTGGCTGGAGGACTGCACCCCGGCCGAGAACCAGGACGCCCTGAGGCTCGTCCGTCAGCACACCACGACGCCGCTGGCGATCGGCGAGATCTTCAACACCGTCTGGGACTTCCAGACCCTCATCCGCGAGCAGCTGATCGACTACGTCCGCGCCGCGTCCACGCACTTCGGCGGCATCTCGCCCCTGAAGAAGGTCATGGACTACGCCGCCCAGTACCAGATCAAGTCCGGTTTCCATGGCCCCACCGACATCTCGCCCATCGGTTTCGCGGCGCAGCTGCACGTCGGGCTGGCGATCCACAACTACGGCATCCAGGAGTACATGCAGCACTCCGACGCCACCAACCAGGTGTTCGAGCAGTCGATGACCTTCACCGACGGCTACCTGCACCCGGGCGACAGGCCGGGCATCGGGGTGGAGTTCAACGTCGAGGCCGCGAACGCGTTCCCATACCAGCAGGCCTACCTGCCCTACAACCGGCTGGTCGATGGAACGGTCCACGACTGGTGAGCGAGCTGCCGATGGACCCTGCGGCGGCTGCCGCGGGGTCCCGCGTGGTGGTGATGGGCGTCTCGTGGTTGAGGAACTCCTCGGATTGAGCGCGGTGCGGTGGGCACGGCCGCCTTGGAGCGGATGACGGGAATCGAACCCGCGTAGCCAGTTTGGAAGACTGGGGCTCTACCATTGAGCTACATCCGCAATGTGCGTGGAAAGCATACAGGCCGCGCGGTGCGCGCGACTAGGATTGTGCGGAAACACCAACTCATCAGGAGACAACTTTCGTGCCCAGCACCCTAGAGCAGCTCAACCCGACACGGGTCAAGCTCACCGTCGAGATCCCGTTCGAAGAGCTCAAGCCGCACCTCGCGAAGGCCTACAAGGAGATCGCCGAGCAGGTCAGCATCCCCGGCTTCCGCAAGGGCAAGGTGCCGCCGGCCGTCATCGACCAGCGCTTCGGCCGTGGCGTTGTGCTCCAGGAGGCCATCGACAAGGCGCTGCCCGGCGCCTACCAGAACGCCGTCGTCGAGGCGGGCGTCTTCCCGATGGGGCAGCCCGAGGTCGAGATCACCAAGCTTGAGGACAACGACCTCGTCGAGTTCACGGCAGAGGTGGACGTGCGCCCCGAGTTCGACCTGCCCGAGTTCTCCGCCCTCGAGGCCGTCGTCGAGGACGTCCAGGTGGGCGATGGTGCCGTCGACGAACGCATCGAGATGCTGCGCCAGCGCTTCGCGACGCTGACCGTCGTCGATCGTGCGGCCGCCGACGGCGACGTGCTCTCCATCTCGCTGGTGGCCTCGCAGGACGGTGCGCCGCTCACGGATGCGACGGCGGACGACGTCACCTACCGGATCGGTGGGGGTGCGGGGATGCTCGAGGGCCTCGACGAGGCCGTGATCGGTCTCAGGGCCGGGGAGTCGAAGACGTTCACCTCCACGCTGGTCGGTGGCGCGTTCCGCGGCCAGGAGGCCGAGATCGAGGTCACCGTCACGAAGGTGCAGGAGCAGGAGCTCCCGGCGATCGACGATGACTTCGCACAGCTCGTCTCGGAGTTCGACACGGTCGAGGAGATGCGCGAGGACCTGCGCAGGGCCGTCGACGCCCAGGGTCAGGCCGAGCAGTTGGCCGAGGCCCGCGACAAGGTGCTGGAGGTCGCGATCGCGTCCGTCTCCTTCGAGCTTCCCGGGAAGCTCCTGGCCGGCGAGCTCGAGCAGCGCCGGGCCCAGATCGAGAACCAGTTGGCCTCTGCAGGCCTGACGGTCGAGGCCTACCTCGAGAGCGCAGACGACGAGGATGCCGAGACTGCCGAGGAGTTCTGGGCCGGGATCGATGAGCGTTCCGAGCAGGCCCTGCGTGCTCAGATCCTGCTCGACAAGTTCGCGGACGAGAACCAGATCGACGTCTCCCAGCAGGAACTGACCGAGCTCATCTTCCGCAAGGCGCAGGAGAACCGCACCTCGCCGCAGGACGAGATCAACCACATGATGGAGCACAACCACATGGGTGATTGGATGCAGGAGATCCGTCGCGGCAAGGCCCTGGCCGCCATGTGTCTGGCTGCGACGGTGAGGGACGCGAGCGGCAACGTCATCGAGTTCCCGCGTCCGGAGGCCGAGCAGGTCGCCGAGAGCGTGGAGGTGGCCACCGAGCCTGCGTCCCCAGCGGACATCGCCAGTTCCTCCATCGTGGCCGTCGACGAGCCTGCAGCCCAGGACGCCGCAGCCGAGGAGGAGGTCGTCGCAGAGAAGCCGAAGAAGAAGGCGGCTGCGAAGAAGGCCCCGAAGAACGTCGAGGCCGACGAGGCCTGAGCCCACCCTGGACCAACGCGGACGCCGCAGGGGAGCCTCCCTGCGGCGTCCGCGTCTCCGGGCACGGTTACGCAGGAGGCGAACGGGAGCGTGTGGGGTTGGGTTGTCGGTTGGACCCGGTAGGTTTGTGGCGTGACGAAGAACCCAACCCACGACATCTCGATGGCGGCCGCGGGTGGCGCGCCGTTCGGGCTGAACGACAACGTGTACTCCGCGTTGCTCGCCAACCGCATCATCTTCCTCGGTTCAGAGGTGAAGGACGAGAACGCCAACGCCATCTGTGCCCAGATGCTCCTGCTGAACGCAGAGGATCCACACAAGGACATCTACCTCTACATCAACTCGCCCGGTGGTTCCGTCGACTCCGGCATGGCGATCTTCGACACCATGCAGTGGATCAGCAACGACGTGGCTACGGTGGCCATGGGGCTCGCGGCCTCGATGGGGCAGTTCCTGCTGTCCGCGGGCACCCGTGGCAAGCGGTTCGCGCTTCCGCACAGCCGCATCATGATGCACCAGCCCTCGGGCGGGCTCGGCGGCACGGCCTCCGACATCCGGATCCAGGCCGAGCAGTCGTTGCACATCAAGAAGACCATGGCGGGGCTCATCGCCCAGCACACGGGGCAGACGGTCGAGCAGATCGAGGCCGACTCCGACCGGGACCGCTGGTTCACGGCACCGGAGGCGCTCGAATACGGCTTCATCGACCACGTGTACGAGCGTGCATCCCAGATCAAGTCGGAGGCTCCCAACCAGTGAACACCAACTTCCAGCTGCCCGGCGGCATCGCGCCGTCCGGCCCCTCGATGGACTACTACATCCCGCAGTGGGAGGAGCGCACCAGCTACGGCGTGCGGCGTGTGGATCCTTACACCAAGCTGTTCGAGGACCGAATCATCTTCCTCGGCTCGCCGATCTCCGACGACGTCGCCAACGCGGTCATGGCGCAGCTCCTGTGCCTGCAGTCGATGGACGCGGAGCGTCAGATCTCCATCTACATCAACTCACCCGGCGGGTCGTTCACCGCGCTGACCGCGATCTACGACACCATGCGCTACATCAAGCCGGACATCCAGACCGTGTGCCTGGGCCAGGCCGCCTCCGCCGCGGCACTGCTGCTGGCGGCCGGCACGAAGGGCAAGCGGCTCGCGCTGCCCAACTCGCGCATTCTTATTCACCAGCCGGCCACCGAGGGCGGGTACGGCCAGTCCTCGGACCTGGAGATCCAGGCGAGGGAGATCATGCGCATCCGTGACCTCATGGAGGACATGCTCGCCAGGGACACGGGACAGGACAAGGCGACGATCAGCCGCGACATCGAGCGCGACAAGTACCTGACGGCCGCCGAGGCTGTCGAGTACGGCATCGTCGACGACATCCTCACGTCACTCAAGGGTGTCTGAAGCGCCGCCCGGGACTCGGCCGCACGAGGACCGGCGGATGTGCCGTCGTGTTCTCGTGCCGGCCGGGACCCGTCCGGGTAGTGTGGGTGCAGGCGTGAGGGGGCCGCGAGGCGCAGTTGTCATGCAGGGAGGTGGACCGTGGCTCGGATAGGTGAATCCAGCGAACTCTTCAAGTGCAACTTCTGTGGCAAGAGCCAGAAGCAGGTCAAGAAGCTGATCGCCGGGCCGGGCGTCTACATCTGCGACGAGTGCATCGGCTTGTGCAACGAGATCATCGAGGAGGAGTTCCCAGAGCGCACCGACCACGGTCTGACCGAGGAACTGCCCAAGCCGCGGGAGATCCGCGACTTCCTCGACACCTACGTGATCGGCCAGGATGCCGCCAAGAAGGCCCTGTCCGTTGCCGTGTACAACCACTACAAGCGCATCCGCGCCGAGGCGGACGCTCCTGCCAGGCACTCCGATGCCGAGCACGTGGAGGTCGGCAAGTCCAACATCCTGCTGATCGGTCCCACCGGCTGTGGCAAGACCTATCTGGCACAGACCATGGCGCGCATGCTGAACGTGCCGTTCGCGATGGCGGATGCCACAGCCCTGACCGAGGCCGGCTATGTGGGCGAGGATGTGGAGAACATCCTCCTGAAGCTCATCCAGGCAGCGGACTTCGACATCAAGAAGGCCGAGACCGGCATCATCTACATCGACGAGATCGACAAGGTGGCGCGCAAGGCGGAGAATCCGTCGATCACCCGCGACGTGTCGGGGGAGGGGGTGCAGCAGGCGCTCCTGAAGATCCTCGAGGGCACCGTCGCCTCCGTCCCACCCCAGGGCGGGCGGAAGCACCCGCACCAGGACTTCCTGCAGATCGACACCAGCAAGGTGCTGTTCATCGTGGGTGGAGCGTTCGCAGGCCTGGAGGACATCGTCAACGCCCGGATCGGCAAGCGGCCCCTCGGGTTCAACAACGACGTCGAGAAGCGCACCGACACGGCCGATCCGTTGTCGCTTGTGCGCCCCGAGGACCTGCACAAGTTCGGCCTGATCCCCGAGTTCATCGGCAGGGTCCCCATGGTGGCGAGCGTCGCGCAGCTGGACAGGGACGCCCTGATCAGGATCCTCGTCGAGCCGCGCAACGCCCTGGTCAAGCAGTTTGCGAGGCTGTTCGAGCTGGACGGCGTGCATCTGGAGTTCACGGACGAGGCCGTCGAGGCCGTCGCGGACAAGGCCCTGGAACGGGGCATCGGAGCCAGGGGGCTGCGGGCCATCCTGGAGGAGTTGCTGCTAGAGGTCATGTTCGAGGTCCCCTCGGATGAGGGCGTTGCGCAGGTCGTGATCACGCGGGACGCCGTGAACGGCCTGACAGCTCCGGAGTTGGTCCCGAGGGCGAAGCTGGCCAGGCGCCGCAACCTGTCGGCCTGACCGCACGGTTTTCGGGGCGCGCCGCTTCCGGGGGTAGGTTTGTGCGCATGTCCCGCGGCTATCTGAGGTATCCCCATGTCCATGGCGACGGCGTCGTCTTCGTGGCCGACGACGACCTGTGGCTGGCCTCCATCGACGGAGGCAGAGCCTCAAGGCTCACCTCGGACGGGAATCCGCCGCGTTCCCCGAAGTACTCCCCCGCAGGCGACAAGGTGGCCTTCGTCAGCGACGCCGGTGGCGGGTTCGACCTCCATGTGGTGGATCTCGACGGTGGACGGCGCCGGCTGACCTGGGTCGGGGCGCGTCGGATGCTCGTGTCGGGGTGGCTGGATGAGGCTCACGTCCTGCTGGCCTCGGACCACCTGGACGGCAACCGGGTGCTGACCAGCCTGTTCTCGGTCTCCCTCGACGGCGACCTGGTGCGGCTGCCCTGGGGGCCCGCCATGGCCGCGAGCATCCATCCGGACGGGAGGGTCGTCGTCGCCTCCCCGAACTTCCGCGGCCCCGAGGGCTGGAAGCGCTACCGGGGTGGGATGGCGGTCCGGCTGTGGGTGTCGGACCAGCAGCGCCGCAACTGGCGACGTCTCCTGCCCGAACAGACGGCCAGCCTCCACGCGCCGGCCTGGGTGGGCAATCGGATCATCTTCACCTCCGACTTGGGTGCCGAGTTGCCGGGGCGTCCGGGCGAGCAGGCCCAGATCTGGAGCGTCAGGGGTGACGGTGCCGACCTCAGGTGCCACACGGCCCATACGTTCGCCGACGGCTACGTCCGTGACGCCGCCACCGATGGGCGGTCGATCGTCTACCACGCCCGCGGCAGGCTGCACCGTCTCGACTCGCTGCGCGCCAAGGCGCAGCCGCTGGATGTCAGCGTCGGCGTGTTCGAACCGGCCCCGATGAGGCTGTCACCGACCGATCGCCTTGAGGCGATCGTCCCGGACAGGGGCGGTGACGGCTCGATCCTCGATTGGCGTGGCCAGGCCTGGTATCTCACGCATCGCGGTGGACCCGCCCGCGCGCTGAGCGACCTGCCCGGCGTGCGCATCCGTGAGCCGCGCGTCCTGGGTACCAGCGGCAAGGCCATTTGGGCCAGTGACGCCGAGGGAGATGACTGTTTGGAGATCATGCCACTGGACGGCGACGGCGACCCGCGCCGGATCGGCCAGGGCAGGCTGGGACGGGTGCTGGCGCTGACCTCCAACGCCGACGGCTCCAAGGTTGCCGTCGCAAGCCACGACGGCAACGTCCTTGCCGTGGATGTGGCCCGCGCATCGGTGAAGAAGGTGGGCAGGTCCGCCAACGGTGAGGCCGGCGGACTGGTGTTCTCGCCCGATGGCCGCTACCTGGTCTGGCGCGAAGCCGTCGCCAACGAGGGCACTCTGGGACGCCTCGTCGGCTACGACCTGACCGATGACAAGCCCTTCACACTGACGAAGGGGCAGTTCAACGACTTCGACCCGGCGTTCAGCCTGGACGGGAAGTACCTGTACTTCCTCTCCAGCCGCACGATCGACCCCACCTATGACGAGATCGGTTTCGACCTGTCCTTCACGAACACGATCCGGCCGCACGTGATCCCGCTGCGGGCGGAGGACACCGCACCGTTCGGGCCGTCGGCGGACGGCTGGAACATCAGCGAGGAGGAGGAGAAGGACACCAAGGAGGCATCGCCCGAGGGTGAGGAACGCAAGCCGGAGCCGATCGTCTTCGACCTCGAGGACGCCGCCGGCCGGATGGTTCCGATGCCGGTGCCGTCGGGTCGGTACTCGGCGCTCCAGGTCACCAAGAACGGTGTCCTGTGGCGACGGCACTCTCCTCACGCGGGCGAGATCGGATCCGGTCTGCTCCCCGGTGACGAGCGCAAGGACCAGATCGAGTTCTTCGACCTGGCCAAGCGGAAGCTGACTGTCATCGTCGATGCCTGTGACTCCGCCGCCGTGAGCGGCGACGGGCTCCAATTGGTGGTCAGGAACGGCGAGGAGGTGTGGGTTCAGTCCGCGGAGGCGAAGGCGGAGGAGGACGACGCCAAGGTGGCGGTCGACCTCGGACGGCTGCGCAGGTCAGTCCAGCCCCGGGACGAGTGGCGCCAGATGTTCGACGAGAACGCCTGCCTGATGCGCGACCACTTCTGGCGCGACGACATGGACGGCGTCGACTGGGCGGGCGTTGTCGCGGCCTACCGACCCCTGGTGGAGGAGATCGCCACGCACGACGACCTTGTCGACCTGCTCTGGGAGACCGTCGGCGAGCTCAACACCTCGCACGCGTACGTCATACCGGAGTCCCAGGCCGATCCCTCCGAGCGGATCGGCTGGCTCGGTGCCGAGTTCGCGCGGAACGCCAAGGGTGAAGTTGTCATCGCGAGGATCCTGAAGGGCGAGAGTTCCGATCCGTCTGCGCGCTCGCCCCTTCGGGCCGCGGGCGTGGCAGCCAGGGCTGGGGACGTGATCCTCGCCGTGGACGGGCGCTCCACCGCGGAGGTGGCCGACATCGGCGTGCTTCTGCAGGGGGCGACCGACAAGGTGGTCGAGCTGACGCTGGTGCGCGGCCGCATGAAGCGGCGGGTTGCGGTTGTGCCGACCGGGGGCGAGGCGAGCCTCCGCTACCACGAGTGGGTTGCCCAGCAGGCGGAGTACGTGGAGCGCAGGTCGAAGGGGCGCATCGGATACGTGCACGTGCCCGACATGGCGGCGCATGGGTGGGCGGAGTTCCACAGACTGATCGGACAGGCGACCAGATGCGAGGGGGTCATCGTCGACGTCCGGTTCAACGGCGGTGGTCACACGTCGGAACTGATCATCGAGCGACTGATGCGGCGCGTCATCGGCTGGGGGTTCGGGCGCCATTTCGACGAGACGCTGCCGTATCCGGGTCAGGGCATGCGGGGGCCGGTCGTGTTCGTGACGAACCCCTACGCGGGCTCCGACGGTGACATCGTCACTGGGGCGGCCCAGAACCTGGGGCTCGGCCCGGTGATCGGGGAGCGCAGCTGGGGTGGCACAGTCGGCATCGACGGTCGATTCGAGCTGGTCGACGGCACCGTGGTCACGCAGCCCCGCTATGCGCACAGCTTCGACAAGCAGGGCTTCGGCCTGGAGAACCACGGCACCGACCCGGACATTGTCGTGCCGATGGGCCCATCCGAGTGGGAATCCGACGACGACATCCAACTCGACCGGGCCATCGACGAGATCCTGGCCCGACTGGCGAGGACCCCGGCGGCGACACCCCCGTCGTTCGATCCGCCGAGGGTGTGAACGGGGCAACGGACCCGGGTTCTCGCGGTCGGGGGCACCGGGTAGCTTGTAGGTGACCCGCAGGCAGTCAGACCGGCGGGCGGGCGGGGCGGTTCTACGGAGGGTGGGAAGATGGAGGCAGCCGTGGTGGACGCAGAGACGGACGAGCTCCTGAGCGATGGGCAGTGGCTCAGGAGCAGGCGGCTGCTGTTCGGTGAGATGCTCCTGTTCGCGTCGCTCAGCCTGCTCGCGTCATTCGTCCTGTCGTACGACGCGATCCTGCTGGCGAGGAACCCGGATGTGGCGCTTGCCTGCTCCATCAATGTGTGGCTCGACTGCGCCAAGGTCGGCCTGACTCCGCAGGCCAACGTGTTCGGCTTCCCGAACGCCTTCCTCGGCCTGGTCGCGGAGCCGGTCGTGATGACCATCGCGGTCGCCTCGCTTGCGGGCACCAGGTTCCCGCGGTGGTTCATGTTCACGGCCAACAGCGTCTACCTGCTCGGCGTCATCTTCGCCTACTGGCTGCTGTTCCAGTCCACGTTCGTGATCGGTGCGCTCTGCCCGTGGTGCCTGTTGGTGACGGTCTCCACCACGTTCGTGTTCACGTCCATGACGCACTGGAACATCCTGGAGAACAACCTCTACCTGTCGCCGGCGGCCCACGCGAAGGCAGTGGCGTTCGCCAAGGGCGGGTGGATCGCCATCACGCTGATCGCCTGGCTGGCCGTGGTCTTCGTGATCGAGGCCATCAGGTGGCTGCCCGCGCTGCTCTGACACGATCCTGGTCGCTCCTGCGGCCGGACACGGTCGGGTCGCCGGGGATCCAGTAGCGCAACCACAGGTGCTCCGGGTCGGTGGCCTCGGGGCGCAACCCGATCCGGGGTCCCCGCGCGATCCCGGGCGGAGGGCCGACGCGGTCGGCCAGGTGGAGGCCGCTCGCGGGGTCGCACAGGTCCAGCCCGTCGTCTGCGTAGGTGATGCCGAGCACCACGGTCATCCGGCCGGGTCCCTGCGCCAGATCGGTGTCCCTCCTGGTGACGCCTGCCGCGTTCCGCCGGGCACGGGCGGCCTCCAAGCCGGCGACGACCTCTCCTGCGCGTACCAGGCAGCCGTTGGCGTGGTCCCTGGTGGAGCAGACGATGTTGCAACAGGAGTGCAGTCCCATGTGGCGGTAGACGTAGAGGTGCCCGGCCTCGCCGAACATGGTGGCGTTCCTCGCAGTCCTGCCACGGTAGGCATGCGAACCCGGATCGGCTTCGCCGTCGTAGGCCTCGACCTCGGTGATCCTGACCACCACGTCGCCGGCCACCAAGTGGCAACCGAGGAGTCGGGGAGCGAGTTCCCGGACGGGATGCTCGAAGAACGACCGGGGCAGCGGCTCGAACGTCGTCACGTCCCCATTGTGTGGCAGCCGGGGACGTGACAACGCCTTCGGGTGCAGGCTCAGCCCTGCGGCTCCGCCAGCCGGGCCTCCACCCGCAGGTCACCTTCGGACGCCACCCACTTCACGTCGCCGACGATGCGGCCGACCGCCCGCAGGTCCGCCTCGATCGCCTCCAGGCGCCCCAGCGTGTCCGCCGGGCCGAAGAAGGATGCGGAGAGCACCTCGGTGCGCATCGAGACCTTGGCGTTCGACTTGACGCCCCGGATGGCGATCAGCGCGGAGGCGACGTCGTCGAGCAGCGCCACCGCACCGTCGGTGGGGAGTTCCGAGCGGGTCGGCCACGAAGCGTGGTGGATCGAACCCTCGTGGGTCCAGCTCCACGTCTCCTCGGTGACGAACGGCATGAAGGGTGCGAAGAGCCGGAGCTGGACGTCGAGCGCGAGCGCGAGCGCCGCCTGCGCCGAGGCCTGCTCGGCGGGGGAGTGGGTGCCGTAGGCGCGTTCCTTCACCAGTTCGAGATAGTCGTCACAGAAGGCCCAGAAGAACGTCTCCGCCGTCTCGAGTGCGACGGTGTAGTCGAAGTCGTCGAGCGCGGTGGTCGCCTTGTCCACGACATCGGCGAGCGCGGTGAGCAGCGCCTTGTCGACGGGGTTGGTGACCAGGCGGGCGTCCGCCGCCTTCGGTGCCAGGGTGAGCACGAACTTGCTCGCGTTGAGCAACTTCATGGCGAGCCGACGCCCAACCTTCATCTCCGACTCGTCGAACGGCGAGTCCTGGCCGGGCCGGGCCTTGGCGGCGCGCCACCGGACCGCATCCGAGCCGAACCGGTCGAGGATGTCGGTGGGGACGACCACGTTCCCCTTGGACTTGCTCATCTTCTTGCGGTCCGGGTCCATGACGAACCCGGAGATCGTCGCCCTGCGCCAGGGGAGTGCATCGTGCTCGAAGTGGGCGCGCACCACGCGGCTGAACAGCCAGGTGCGGATGATGTCGTGCGCCTGGGGAGCCAGATCCATGGGGAACGTGAGGTCGAACAGTTCCTGGTCCCGCTCCCAGCCGCAGGCGATCTGGGGGGTGAGCGAGGAGGTCGCCCATGTGTCCATGACGTCCGGGTCGGCCATGAAGCCGCCCGGGTTGCCGCGGTGCTCCTCGGAGTAGCCGGGCGGGACGTCGGTGACGGGATCGATGGGCAGGGAGGCCTCGTTGGCGAGGATCGGGTTCTCGTAGTCGGGTTCGCCCTCCGAGTCGAGCGCGTACCACAGGGGGAAGGGCACGCCGAAGAAGCGCTGCCTGGAGATCAGCCAGTCGCCGTTGAGGCCGGACACCCAGTTGTCGTAGCGGTGCCGCATGTGCTCCGGCGTCCACCCGAGTTCCGAGCCGCGCGCGAGCAGCCTCGCCTTGAGATCGTCATCACGGCCGCCGTTGCGGATGTACCACTGACGGGTGGCGACGATCTCCAGCGGCTTGTCGCCCTTCTCGAAGAAGTTCGCCATGCGCAGCGTCGGCTTCGGCTCGCCGTCCAGGTCGCCGGATGCACGCAGCGCCTCCACCGTGGCCTCGCGGGCTCCGAAGGCGGTCTTCCCGGCAAGGGCCCCGTAGGCCTCCGTGTTCACGACCCATTCGGGGGTCTCCGTCTGGAAGCGCCCGTCCCTGCCGATGACCGTGCGGGTGGGCAGATCGAGTTCGCGCCACCAGGTCACGTCGGTCAGGTCGCCGAACGTGCAGCACATGGCGATGCCCGCGCCCTTCTCGGGCTCCGCCGCGGGATGCGCGAGGACGGGGATCTCCACGCCGAACAACGGCGAGGTGACGGTGGTGCCGAACAGGTCCTGGTAACGCTCGTCGTCGGGGTGGGCGATGAGTGCGCAGACGCTGACGATCAGCTCGGGCCTCGTCGTCTCGATGTGGACCGGCTCGGCTCCGGCCCGGTGGAACGCGACGCGGTGGTAGTGGCCGGGGTACTCGCGAGCCTCCAACTCCGCCTGCGCCACGGCCGTCTGGAACGTGACGTCCCACAGCGTGGGGGCGTAGGAGAGGTAGGCCTCGCCCCTGGCGCAGTTGCGCAGGAACGCCCGCTGTGCGACGGACTGGGATTCCTTGGAGATCGTCGCATAGATGGTGTCCCAGTCCACCGAGAGCCCGAGCTGGCGCCACAGGTCCTCGAAGGCCTGTTCATCGACGGCGGTCAGCTCGTGGCAGAGTTCGATGAAGTTGGCGCGGCTGATCGGCAGGGGACGCTTCGGGTCGGGCTTGGCGGGAGGGGTGAGACCCTCCTCGTAGGGGACCGAGGGGTCGCAGCGAACGCCGTAGAAGTTCTGCACGCGACGCTCGGTGGGCAGGCCGTTGTCGTCCCAGCCCATCGGGTAGAACACGTGCTTGCCGCGCATGCGCTGGTAGCGAGCGACCAGGTCGGTGTGGGTGTAGCTGAAGACGTGGCCGACATGCAGCGAGCCGGACACCGTCGGTGGGGGCGTGTCGATACTGAACACGTCCTCGCGCGAGGCAGGCCGGGTGAAGGCATACGTCCGATCGTCCCGCCATACCCGCCCCCACTTGGCCTCCAGGCCTTCGAGGACGGGCTTTTCGGGCAGGCCGGTGCGTTCGGCGTCTTCAGTCATGCCCGCGATCTTAGTGAAGCCCCACGGCGGCAAGCGAAACCGCCGCCCACACGGATGGTGTGGACGGCGGCCGTGGCGAGGGAAGGGAGGCCTCAGGAGTTGGCCTCCTTGATGGCCCGCAGCAGGTCGTCGGCGGTGTTCTGGATCAACACGGTCTTGGTCGCGCTGTCGTAGAACTTCAGCTGCTTGTCCCCGACCATGTAGGTCGGGGTGCCGCCGATGTTGTTCTTGGTGAACTGCTCGCCCGCGTTCTTGACGAAGTCGGCGAACGCCCGGGTGTCGTACAACTCCTGGAACTTCTTGAGGTCGTCGCCGGTGATGCCTGCCTTGGCAGGGAAGTCGACGCGCAGCTGCTGCGGGGTGTAGCCCACGCCCTCCTGCGGCTGGTTCGTGTAGACGACGCCGTGGAATTCTCGGAACTTGCCGACTGCGTCGGCCGCCATGGCGGCCATCGACGCGTCCGTGGAGGACGTGTTCCCGAGCCGGGACTCGAGGAAGGTGGCCATCCTGTACTCGAGGGTGATCTTGCCCTCGTCCACCAGCTGATACAGCGCCTTGCCGTAGCTGGCGTACATGTTGGCGCAGGCCGGGCACTGGAAGTCCTCGTAGACGACGAGGTGCGGTGCGTCCGCCGCAGGCTTGGTGCCCTTGCTCGCGATGTTGATGCCGAAGTTCTCTGTTGCGTTCGGCGGGGTCTGCTGAGCGGCCGTCTGCCCCGTGGACGGTCCGGCTGTCGAGTTGCCCGACTTGGCCAGCGTCTGAAGGACCACCACGGCCAGGATCGCGACCACCGCCAGCGCGACGATGCCGAGGCCGATCCCGACGATCCGGTTGGTGCGCTTGCGTCGCTCCTCCAGCTCCTGTTGCTGTCGCAGCGCCGCGCGTTTGCTCAATCCAGAACTGTTGGCCATTTGGTCTCCACTTCTCGTTTCCGGGTTCAACCCGCCCCATCCTAACCGGGCGGGCGAATCGGGGCCTGACGGTAGGCTTCCAACCGACATGAACGATTCACACGTGCAATTGGTTGCAGCCCTCACCAACCGGTGGCCCGAGCACCGGGTGGCGCCGAGCCTGAACCGCATCTCGGCCCTGATGGATCTCCTCGGGAACCCGCAGGACGCCGTCCCGGTCATCCAGGTGGCCGGTACCAACGGCAAGGGCAGCACCTGCGCCATGGTCGACTCGCTGCTTCGCGCGGCCGGACTGCGGGTGGGCCGGTTCGCCAGCCCTCACCTGAGCGATGTCAGGGAACGGATCTGCATCGACGGTGAGCCGATCGGCGAGGAGGCCTTCGATGCCACGTGGCGCGAGATCGCGCCGTATGTGGCCATGGTCGACGCCCAGAAGCACGACGGTGTCGACATGACCTTCTTCGAGGTCATCACGGGCATGGCGTATGCGGCTTTCGTCGATGCACCGGTGGATGTCGCGGTCGTGGAGGTGGGGTTGGGCGGAACCTGGGACGCGACCAGTGTCGTGCACCCGCAGGTCTCGGTGGTCTGCCCCGTCGGCCTCGACCACACCCACATCCTGGGCGACACGCTCGCGAAGGTCGCCTCCGAGAAGGCCGGGATCATCAAGGAGGGCTCCGTAGCGGTCTTGGCGGGCCAGGTGCCGGAGGCCGCGAAGGTGCTGCTGGCCCGCGCGGTCGAGGTCGGGGCGCCGGTCCGCGTGGAGGGGGTCGACTTCTCCCTGATCTCCAGGGAACTGGCCGTCGGGGGACAGGTGCTTCGGATCGAGGGCGCCGGTGGCCCCATCGGCGATCTGTTCCTGCCGCTGTTCGGAGAGCACATGGCCCGCAACGCCGCATTGGCCGTAGCTGCCGTCGAGGCATTCCTGGGTGGCAAACCCCTCGCGCCCGGGATCATCGCGGAGGGGTTGGAGCAGGTGAGGGCGCCTGCAAGGCTCGAGGTCGTCCGTCGTTCGCCCGCCATCGTCCTCGACACCGCCCACAACCCGCCGGCCGCCCGTGCAACCATCGACGCCGTCGCCGAGTCGTTCGCGTTCAGCCACCTTGTGGGGGTGGTTGCGATGATGCGCGACAAGGACGCGGAGCAGGTGTTGCAGACGTTCGCCGAGCAGATGGACGAGGTGGTCATCACACAGACGGCGAACTCGCCGCGGGCCCGGCCCTTCGAGGAATTGGCCGCACTGGCGGAGGAGGTCTGGCCGCCGGGGAGGGTGCACCGCGCTCCTCGGATGGACGACGCCATCGAACTCGCCACGATGCTCGCAGATGGTGCCGGTCCCAATGCCGGGGTCCTGATCGCCGGTTCGGTCATCGCCGCGGGCGAGGCCCGGGACCTCTTGGTACGCGACGGGGAGGACGAGCGTTGAGGCTGTCGCCCACCAATCCGCTGCGCACCACCTTGATGTCGGTGCTCCTGTTCGAGTTGGTCGTCTTCTGGTTGGCGTTCGCGGGCATGGTCCAGGTCTCCGAGGTCCCGGTCGCCAAGGCCCTGCTCTGGACATCGGTTGCGAGCCTCCTCGCCATGGCCGGTGCGTTCGGGCTGCGTCGCGGCTGGGGGTATGCGTTCGGCTGGGCGGCCCAGGCGGCCGGCATCGCCCTCGGCCTGCTGACCCCCTGGATGTATGCGATGGGTATCATCTTCTCTTTGATCTGGATCATGTCGTTCGTGTTGGGTAGGCGTCTCGACGCCCGCAGGCAGGACGGCGTTGCATGAGGAGTCCAATGACGGAACGGACCTTTGTCATCATCAAGCCCGACGCCGTGGCCGCCGGCCACGTCGGCGCCATCGTCTGCCGGTACGAGGCGGCCGGGCTGGCGATCGAGGCCATGGAGCTGCGGTCGATCGACGGCGCCTTCGCGGACCGCCACTACGCAGCGCACGTCTCCAAGGGGTTCTACCCGCCGCTGCGGGTCTTCATGACGTCGGGCCCGCTGGTCGCCATGGTGCTGGCCGGCGCGGACGCCGTCGCCAGCGTGCGGGAGATCAACGGAGCCACCGACCCGGCGCAGGCGGCCGAGGGCACGATCCGGGCGGATTTCGCCACGTCCGTGCGTGAGAACGCCGTGCACGGCTCGGACTCCATCGCCTCCGCCGCCCACGAGATCGCGCTCTGGTTCCCGGAACGATGACCAATCCAGTCTGGCAGCCCCCGACCCCACCGGCGTCCGATGGCGGATGGCAGGAGTCCGCCGTGCTGGCGCCGCAGTGGTACCTTCCGCCTCCCCCGGAACCTGTGGAGCGGGAGTACCCGTGGTTCTGGAGACAACCTACGGTGGCGCCGTGGCGTCCCATCCTGGCAGTGCTGTTGGGGGTGGTCGGTTTCCTGGTCGTGTCGCTGGTGTTCTCGGGCATCGGGATGGCCGTGGACGCGGTCACCAACCCGGGCGGCCTCCGGGCAGTGGTGACGGAGCTGATGAGCGGCGAGGTGTCGAGGGTGATGTTCGTCGCCAACAGCGTCTCCCTCGGTTTCCTGATCCCGCTCGCGTTCCTGCTGCAACTCCTCTCCCGGCAGCGCCCGGGCTTCCTCAGTTCCGTGGTGGGCCGCGTCCGCTGGGGCTGGCTGTGGACGTGTTTCGCCGTCTCCATGGCGGCCACGCTCGGCTACCTGGCATTCGGGGTGCTGGTTGACGGCTGGGACTCCCTCGGTCTGTCCCTCCGGCCCGGCTGGGGGTGGCTGCTCGTTGCGATCCTCGTGGTCACCCCGTTCCAGTCCGCAGGCGAGGAGTATCTCGTGCGCGGCATCCTGAACCGTTCCTTGGCGGCGCTCCTGCCCTGGCGTGTCCCCGCCCTCGTTCTCGGGGCGGCGGTCAGCAGTTGGGTCTTCATGCTGCTCCACGGCGCCGGAGACCTGTGGTTGCAGATCATGTACTTCACCATGGGCCTGATGTTCTGCTACCTGACCTGGCGCACCGGCGGGCTGGAGGCCGCGGTGGCTCTGCATACGGCCAACAACCTGGTTGGCCTGGCTCTCGTCCCGTTCCAGGAGTGGGGCGGCATCTTCGACCGTCAGGCCGGAGTGGCCAGCCCTGTGGCTCTTCTGCAGCTGGTGTTCCTCGGGGCCGCCGTCTTGGCGATCGAGTGGCTCGCCCGCCGCCGGGGCGTGGCACGCTCGGGCGTGCCGGTCGAGCGGCGCCGAGCCGTGCGCTGACGCAGGTCAGGCGCCTTCGCTGGAGTCCCTGGACCCGATCCAGGCCAGCACGTCCGTATCGGCCGACTCGAACGTCTCCATGACCTGGCCGCCGGTGCAGGTGACCAGATCGATGCGCACCCGACCGCCGGTCCGGGCGGTGACACGCCAGATGGCGCCGCTGCCCTCCCACCTCTGCAGCTTCAGGAGGGCCTTCGACGGCTGTGAGTTCTCGCCCATGGCAGAACGCTACGCGGCCGGACGGATCTTGTCCTCGATGAACCACGGGCGGCAGCACGCCACTCCGATGGCCGTCATGGGGACGGTGAGCAGGAGCAACAGCAGCAGCGACGGCGTCCAACTCCCCGTCGCCTGGTGGAGGATGCCCACCGTCAGCGGCCCGGCGGCCGCGATCAGGTAGCCGACCGCCTGGGCAAAACCGGAGAGCGAGGTTGTCCCGGACGGGGTCCTGGTGCGCAGCCCGAGCAGGGCCAGGATCAGCGGGAAGGAGGCGTTGCCCAGTGCAAGGAACGTCGCCCACAGCCAGGGCAGGGTGGTGGGCAGGACCCAGAGCCCCAGGAAGCCGCTCACGAGGAACGCCATGATCACCAGGAACACGCGCACCGGCGACGAGGTGCGTGCCACGTATCGCGGCACCATGAACGACGGGACGATCCCGACCCCCGTGGCGATGCCGAGCATGATTCCCGCCTGAACCTGGCTCAACCCGGCGTCCATGTAGATGGTGGGAAGCCAACCGAAGATCGAGTAGGCCTGCGCGCTCTGGAGGCCGAAGAAGGCCGCCATCAGCCAACCCATCCTCGTGCGCGCCACCTGCGCCAAGGTGACCCCTGCATTCCTCGACCGGCCGTGCCTGCCCGCGTTCAGGCGCAGCAACGGCAACCAGCAGAGCAGGCCAGCCAGAGCGATGCCTGCCGCTGCGGTGAAGGCGGCACGCCACCCCCCGATGGCCTGCGCCAGCGGCACGGTCCCGATGCTCGCCGCGGTCACGCCGATCGTCATGGTCAACGAATAGAGGGAGGTGGCGAGCCCGATGCGATTGGGGAAGTGGAGGCGGACGAGCCCCGGCAGCAGGATGTTGCACATGGCCATGCCCGCAAGCGCGACGACCGTCCATGCGAGGAATCCCGCGGCTGTGGGCACCCAGGCCCGGACAAGCTGGCCGACCGTGAGCGCCACCAGCGCGACGCCGACGGTGAAGTGCATCCCGATCCGTCTCGAGAGTTCTGGGGTGAGGGCACCGAAGGCCGCGAAGCACAGAGCCGGCAGCGCAGTCAGGAGACCCGACGCGGCGCCCGACATGCCGAGGTCGGCGCTGATGTCGGTCAGGACCGGCCCCACCGACACCGCCACCGGACGCAGGTTCAGGGCGAGTAGAAGGATAGGCAGGAGGATGGTCCACGATGCCGGGTTGGGGGCCCGCCCCGTCTGGTCACCCACGGATCGCATGTCCTGAACCCTAGTGCCAAAGGGTCCTCGCGCATCCGTCATGGGTGTTCGCGGACAGCTGATCGTGGTGCCGCTCTGTTGCGGATGTGTGACGAGTCAACGGATTGTGGAACAATGTCCCCAGGTCATGCACCGCCGGTGCCGCCGGAGGCTGCCTGAGTGTGTACCGCGACGATCACTCGACCGCGGCTGCTCAAGGGGTGTCTCCGTAGACCGTCAGTCTTGGTTCGTGGCCCGGCCACGCACCAGTCCTGCGCCTCAGGGCGTTTGAGGAGCCACATGGCAACCAACGAGTTGGACAACGAGCCCACCCAGAACGAGCCCGTGCAGCCTGCAACCAGGCGGCGTCGAGCAGCCTCGCGTCCGGCCGGACCACCGCCGGCCGTCGTGGCGGAGGCACAGGTGGCCCCGCCCGCACGGGTCGAGGCCCAGCCTGCCCGGGATGAGCAGCAGACCGTGCCGGACGAGCAGTCGACTCCGGACGTGCCTCCGGCCGAGTCCGGGGCGCAGCCTGACGCGTCCATGGCCGGGGTTCAGGAGACGCGCACCAGCGCCCCCGCACCCACCCGTCGGCGTCGTGCGACCCGGGCGGCTGCGGCCCCCGACCCGGAGCCGATCAGGGAGGACGTGAAGGAGACGCCCGCCATCGCCGCGCCCCCCGCGGTGCCGGAACCCGCGGCGCTCGTCGCACCCCTCACTCCTGCCGCGCTGGAGGCCCCGGAGGCGAGGCCGACAACGCGTCGACGTCGCGCCACCCGACCTGCTGCCGCCCCGGAACCGCTCCCGGAGGTCACGGTCCTTGCCGATTCGGACGCGACGACCACCCCGGAGGTCGTGCCCGCTGAGGCCGCCCCAGACGAGCACGCTACCGAGCAGCAGGCCGCACCTGCGCCGGCGGCTGCCACGCGCCGCCGCCGCAGCACCCGGGGTTCCGCCGCACCTGTGCAGGCCGAGGAACCCGCGGAGGAACCTGGGCCCGACGAGGACGCCATAGCGGCCGCGCTGCGCCTGGCGGAACAGGCCGCGAAGGCGCGCAAGGCGCACCTGAGTGACCCCTTCCAGGCGCCCACCGGCGACACACAGGCCCAACTCGATCTCCTGGCCGAGGCGATTGCTTCGGCCGAGGACGAACCGGTCGAGGTTGACGACGAGGAGCCCGCCGAGGACGAGGATGTCGTCGACCGGGAGGCCGCGGAACACCGCGACGAGGAGCGTGAGGACGAGGACGAGCACGACGAGGGCACTGACGAGGACGGACGTCCTCGCAGGCGCCGTCGTCGTGGCGGACGTCGCAGGCGCCGGAGCAGCTCCCGCATCGGCGCGGACGATTCCGGTGACTCCGAGGAGGAGGCCGAGGAGGCATCCGGGACATCTCCCGATGACGATCACGCCGGCGAGGACGTCGGCGAGGACGGTGGGGAGGACGCGGGCCACGAGGGGGAGCCGGACAACGGGGAGGGTGTGACGCGCCGTCGTCGTCGCCGCCGCCGTACCGGCCGATCCGATGAGGGTGGCTCCGGCAACGGCAGCGACGAGGTCACGGGCATCGAGGGCTCGACTCGCATGGAGGCGAAGCGACAGCGCCGCAAGGAGAGCCGGGCTGCGAGCCGCCGGCGCGCCCCGATCCTGAGCGAGGCCGAGTTCCTGGCCCGGCGGGAGTCGGTCGACCGCAAGCTCGTGATCCGCCAGAAGGAGGACTACACGCAGCTCGCAGTCGTGGAGGACGGCATCCTCGTCGAGCACTACGTGGATCGTGCGCAGGCAGCCTCCCTGATCGGCAACGTCTACCTCGGGCGCGTGCAGAACGTGCTGCCGAGCATGGAGGCGGCGTTCATCGACATCGGACGTGGCCGCAACGCCGTGCTGTATGCGGGCGAGGTCGACTGGGAGGGCTTCGGTGTGACTGCCGAGGACCGCAAGGTCGAGAAGGTCTTCAAGTCCGGGCAGTCGGTGGTCGTGCAGGTCACGAAGGACCCGGTCGGTGCCAAGGGTGCCCGTCTAACCGGCCACATCTCCCTCCCGGGCCGCTACATCGTCTACTCACCCGGCGGTCACCTCTCCGGCGTCTCGCGGAAGCTGCCCGACATCGAGAGGGCCAGGCTGAAGGAGATCCTCGGCGAACTCATCTCGGACGACGAGTCCGTGGTGGTGCGCACCGCCGCGGAGGGTGTCAGCGCCGAGGAACTGGTGCGCGACGTCAACCGCCTGAAGGCGCAGTGGGAGGTCATCGAGAAGAAGGTCAAGCAGGGCAGGGCGCCGCAGGCGCTCTACAGCGAGCCCGATCTGACCCTCCGCATCGTCCGGGACCTGTTCACGGAGGACTTCCGCAAGCTGGTCGTGCAGGGCGACGGCGGCCAGGAGGACGCGTTCGATGCGGTGCAGGCCTACGTCTCGCACGTCGCGCCGCACCTCGCGGACCGGATCGAGAAGCACGAGGCCACGGACGGCGGCCCCGACGTCTTCACCCAGTACCGGATCGACGAGCAGATCGCCAAGGCGCTGGACCGGAAGGTCTTCCTGCCCTCGGGCGGTTCGCTCATCATCGACCGAACCGAGGCCATGACCGTCATCGACGTCAACACCGGCCGCTTCACCGGGGCCGGCGGCAACCTCGAGGCGACGGTCACCAGCAACAACCTCGAGGCGGCCGAGGAGATCGTCCGCCAGCTGCGGCTCCGCGACCTCGGTGGCATCATCGTCATCGACTTCATCGACATGGTGCTGCCGAGCAACCGCGAGTTGCTGCTGCGACGACTAGTGGAGTGTCTCGGCCGCGACCGGACGCGCCACCAGGTCGCCGAGGTGACGAGCCTCGGTCTGGTCCAGCTGACCCGCAAGCGAATCGGGACCGGGCTGGCCGAGGCGTTCACAGAGGCGTGCGAATGCTGCCACGGCAGCGGCTACGTTCGCTTCGACGAGCCCGTCGACTCTCAGGCCCCCGCCGACGGCGGAGACCGCAGGCAGGGACCGCACCCGCGAGGTGGAAGCCGCCGTCGCGGCGGAAAGCCCGAGGAGCACTGAGCCAGTTGGGTGGTCCCCGCCCGGTTTGACCGCGGCGGGGGCTGCCCGTAGAGTTGTCCATCGGTGCTTTGGGCTCCGCGGTCCCCGCGAGTTGCCTGCACCACGTGAACTGGGTCCCGCAGGGGGCTCACCGAAGTCAGAAGATCTGAGAAGGTAGGTCAGGCGTGTACGCGATCGTGCGCAACGGCGGACGCCAGCACAAGGTTGCTGTTGGCGACATCCTGGACATCGATCTGGTGTCCGCAGAGGTCGGCGGTACCGTCAACCTGCAGCCACTGCTGCTGGTGGATGGCAAGGCCATCACCTCGGCGGCCAAGGATCTGGACAAGGTCACCGTGACCGCGGAGGTCATCGGTGAGTCCAAGGGTCCGAAGATCCGCATTCTGA
This sequence comes from Arachnia sp., assembly GCA_039811745.1. Lineage (GTDB taxonomy): Bacteria > Actinomycetota > Actinomycetes > Propionibacteriales > Propionibacteriaceae > Arachnia. The sequence goes on along the minus strand of JBDHZH010000008.1, from coordinate 657 downwards.
AGTACAAGAACAAGTCCGGTTACAAGAAGCGCCAGGGGCACCGCCAGCGGTACACCCAGGTGAAGATCACCGGCATCGAGAGCTGAGGGAGCTGACATGGCACACAAGAAGGGCGCGTCCTCGTCCCGAAACGGTCGCGACTCGAACGCACAGCGCCTCGGCGTCAAGCGCTACGGCGGTCAGGTCGTGGGGGCGGGCGAGATCATCGTCCGCCAGCGCGGCACCCACTTCCACCCCGGTGACGGCATCGGCCGCGGCAAGGACGACACCCTGTTCGCCCTCGTCCCGGGCGCCGTCGAGTTCGGCGTGAAGCGCGGACGCCGCGTCGTCAACATCGTTCCGGTCGAGGCCTGAGCCGAACACCGACCGCATCGCGAAGAGGCAGCCCGAAGTGGCTGCCTCTTCGCGTTTCCCGACGCCCATTCACACACGCGGTAGCGTTGAGCAGAACCGCACCCAGGAGGACCAATGGCCATCCCGTCGTTCGTGGACCGAGTCCGGTTGAGCGTCCAGGCAGGCAACGGGGGCCATGGCTGCGCCTCCATCCACCGTGAGAAGTTCAAGCCGCTCGGCGGCCCCGACGGGGGCAACGGTGGCGAGGGTGGTTCGGTGATCTTCCGTGTCGACGACAGCCTGACGACGTTGATCGACTACCAC
>JBDHZH010000007.1:0-67254 GCA_039811745.1 Arachnia sp. | reverse complement strand
GGGGTAGATGATCATGGCCTCAGCCACGGTGCACCGCCTTCCATGCCTCGATGATCCGATCGGCCTGTGGCCCGAACACGCGCCAACCCTGCCGTTCCAGTTCGTCGTGGTCGCCGTCCGGATCCAGCTGGACGGCGATCCGTTCGGCGGTCCACACCAGGTCGAACGGGATGCCGTCGCCCAGTTCGTACCCGGCCTCCGCGTCCGGCGGCACGACGCCCGCTGCGGAGAGCGCGGTCAGGAGTCCGAGCGCCTCGTCACCGAGCTCGTCCGCCAGCGGCTGCCAGGCGATGTCGAGCTCCCCTGCGTGCACCATGTCCACGACGACGGGCGCCGCCGGCGGTTCGGACAGGGCCGCGATCCTGACCAGCGTGGGCGCGCAGAACATGGTGGCGTTCGCGAAGGCGAGCCAGGCGGCCCAGCCCTGCCGAGCCTCGGGCGAGGTCAGGTCCGAGGTGTCGTCGAGCAGCGCGACGGCTGGCATCGCGCCCGGTTCGCCCTCGGCGACCGCGATGGCCAGGGTGTCCTCGCGCCACACGCGTGGCTGAAGGGGCGCGCCGAGGGGCGCCACGGCCCGCCGTGCGAGGTCGTCGGCGGGCGGCGCCCCGCGCAGGTAGGCCAGTGTCGCGGCTGCCCGCCCGAAGCGGGTGAGGTTGTCCACGTCGCCCTGCTGCAGCCAGTAGGCGATGAACGCCATAGGCCCGCCGATCAACGCCTCGCGGGCGGCGGCGTTGTGCTGCAGAGCCGCCTGCTTGTTGAGCTGTTGCGCCTTCCCCTCGGCGAACCATCCCGGCGTCGGGACCTTCTGCCCCAGCTCGAAGGCGTCGAGGTCGTGGGAGGTGACGGCCATTACGTGGTAGCCCTTGAGCCTGAGGGCCTCGCGTTTGGCGGCGTCGTCGGCGATCCGGTTGGCGACCGGCGAGGCGTGGAACTCCCAGCCGTCGGTGTAGATGGCGATCTCGGGCAGCCCATCGGCGGTCAGCAGGAAGTCTGGCTGGGTGTGGCCGAGCAGCACCTGGGGAGCCAGCGTGAAGGTACGGTTCCCGAGGGCGACCCGGACCTTGTTGCCCAAGGCGCCCGGGATGTCGGTGACGGTGCCGCCCAGCCCCTGCGCCACGGCGCGGAAGGCCTTGCGGAAGCGACGCTCCAGTACGGATTCGGTCTCCGACACGTCGACCGGCTCCTGCTTGACCTCCCAGGTGACGGCGGCGGTGGAGTCGCGCGACGTCAGGCCCAGCATGTGCTCCAGGTGGGTGATCGCGGAGCTGCGGGCGGTGTAGGGGCGCTGGTGGGGGGCTGCGAACGGCAGCAGGCAGCGGTGGCAGGCGAGTCGGTCCTCGTCGGCGCAGGGGCAGGCCCGGAGGACGTCGAGGGCGCTGGCGAGGATCCGCCAGAGCTGCTGGTGGTCGGCGAGTTCTGCGAGGTAGCCGGTGCCGCCGGGGACTGTGTCGTGGATCAGCAGCGTGTCGCGGTTGTTGCTGGCCGGGTCCTTGACGGCGACGACGCCGAGATGGTCGGGGGCTCCGCCGTAGACCAGGCGCAGCCCGAGCATCAGGGCGGCTGTCAGGCTGGGCAGCGCGAACGGGTCGTCGCCGAGCGCCACCTGATAGGGCAACCGGATGAGGGCGGCCTGGGTGACCAGCCCGCGGTGCAGCAGCACGGTTCGGGCCTGTTCGGTGGGGCTGGTGCGCAGCGGGCACCAGGGGCGGTGCTCGTCGTGGCTGTTCTTCAGCCCCGCCTTGTCGAGGTGCCCGCAGGCGGCGCAGACCCGGAACTGGGGGCCCTTGATCGCGTGCCCGCCGGCTTGGATGTCGGGGGCGGTGTGGCGGCGGGGGCCGAGGTTGAACCAGCGAAGTTGGATGCCGTGGAAGTACTTCACACCGGTGTCCGTGCTGGTGTACCAGGCGTGCTGCACCTGGGCCGGGTCCAGGTCGGGCATGGCGACGATGTTGAAGCCGGCTCGGATGCGCTCGTCGTCGCGGTCGTCGATGCGGGCCTCGTCGCGGCGTACGTAGGCGGAGACCCGGGTCAACTCCACGGTCTCGAACTTCTGTCCGACGTCGGCGATGCCGCTGCCGTTGCAGCGGGGGCACTTGGCGGGGGTTCCGGTCTCGGCGGCGTAGCCGCAGTCGGGGCAGAGCCTGACGGTTCGGACGGCGGATCCCTGGTGGCCGATGTCGACGGCGTCGATGCCGACCTGCAGGCCGCGGACGTAGAAGGTGGCGCCGGGCGCGAAGTCGGACAGTGCCTGGGAGCGGCCGCGGGTGTAGTCGGACTGTTCGGTCTGGTAGCCGTCCTGTTCGTCGATCCAGCTCATGGTGACGTCGAGCTGAACGGAGTCGTCGAGGAGGCTGTAGTTGGGGAACAGCCCGAGGCGTTCGAGGGCGGCGATCCAGTACTCGGCCTTGGCGCCGCCCAGCACCCCGCCGAGGAACCGGATCTCGGCCTGGGTCTCCCGCAGTGCGCGGGCGTCGTCTTCGCTGTCGTCGGCTCGGGCCTCGAGGTCGGGGAGACGCTTGTTGAGTTCGGTCAGGCGTCGCTCCATTTCGGCCTGTTCCGAGTGCCAGCGGCTGGCGGCTGCGAGGACGGTCTCGGCCAGCGGTGCCAGGCCATTGATGGGGGTGACCCATTCCTTCAGCCGGGCGATCGCCTCGGCGCGAAGGGCGCTGGCGCCGACGCCGTCGGCGCGGAATGCGTCGACGAACCGGTTGAAGCGCCGCTCGATGTCCCGGCCGGAGCGTTCGATGAGCTGGCCAAGGAACGTGGGCTTGTCGCCGGGCAGTTGGAGGGCGGCTCCGGTGGTGTGGGGGTGGATGGCGTCGGGGTCGCGGGCGAGGTCGTCGGCGACGTGGGCCAGCCACTGGCGGCGCAGGATTTCCTCGGCGCTGAGATAGGTGGCGGGTGGGGTGACGGCGCCGTTGATGAGGGAGAGGGGTTCGCCGAGCCGGGGCAGGAACTCGCCGCGGCCCTGCACGAACGCGACGTTGAGGGCGTTGCCGCTGAGTCGGCCGGCGCGTCCGACGCGCTGGACGTAGTTGGCGACGCTTCTGGGCAGGGAGGCGAGGAACACCGACGACAGGTCGCCGATGTCGATGCCCATCTCGAGGGTGGGGGTGGCGACGAGCACGTTGGGGGCGGCAGGGTCGGTGGAGCTGTGCTTGAAGCCGTTCTCGTATGCGAGGCGCCGTTTGGTCTCCAGCATGCTGGTGTGCTCGCGGGCGTTGACGCGGCGGGCGTCGCGGGACTGGTAGATGCGGCGGTAGTAGTTGCCGGCATCCACCGGGTGCGGGTGCAGGTGTCCGGGGCAGGCGGCGGCCAGGCAGGGCGCCTCCAGGAGCTGGTTGGAGGTGTTGGGGCCGGCGGGGAACTCGCTGTGGCAGACGTCGCAGCGCAGCAGATGCCTCCCACCGGTGACGTCGGCATCGCTGCTTGGGGCGACGATCACGCGTTCCGGGGCCAGCCCGTAGATCGTGGCGCCGCTGTCGGCCTGGGTGGCGGCGACGATGCCGGCCTTGGCGAGCTGTTCGAGCAGGAGCCTGGCGAGGTTCGCGGCAGCCGTGGGGCCGAGTTGCAGGCAGCGCCTGGTCCAGGACGCGTGCCAGGACTGCGGGCTGGTCACCGGATCGAGGAGCGACTTGACCGTCGAGGCTTTGCCGACGCGCGGGAAGGCGGGGGCGGAGCGGCCGTCGGGGAAGGCGGGCATCCAGTCCCTGGGGTGGCGGCCTCCCCAGATTCGCCAGCGAGTGCCGTCGGCCTTGAGGTAGCGGTCGAGCCAGGGGTGCAGGATGGCGCCCTGGGTGCGCATCCGTTCCAGGACGCCCCGCGCCCAGGCGGCCAGCGTCGCCTCGGCCGTCTGATCGGTCAGCAAGTCGGCCTGTGCCTCCGCGAGTGCGGCCCGGGCCGCGGCGACGAGCTCGCCCACGTCCCCGGCGTCGACCTCGGCGGTCATGGTTCCGGTGCGTTCCAGGGTGCGGCCGAAGCCGCCGGTCAGGCCGAACTCGAGGCTGGCGTCGAGCAGCAGGCGTCTCCGGAGCTGTTCGGTGGCAGCGTGTTCCGACTCGGCCCAGTAGCGCTCGGCGAGTGCGTCGTCGATGCTGGGTGGGACGATCCGGTAGCGGCTGAATGGGTCGTCGGCCTGTTCCATGACACCGTCGACGAGCGCGACCAGCGACATCGGTTCCTGCCCGGCGGCCCGCCACACTGAGCGCATGGTGAGCGCGTGGGAGCGGGCGGAGACGAAGCCGGCGCGGTGGGCGGCGTCCTGGACGGAGTCGGTGAACACCAGGGCCTTCTTCTCGCCCTCGGCCAGCCCGGGTTCCCCGAAGAGGGTGGCGATGCTGACGGACATGAGCGTGGCGATGGCGCTGCCCATGAAGCGGATGGAGTCGCGTTCGTGGCAGCTCGGGCACACGTCGGCCTTGGAGAGCTCGTCTGCGTCGGGGGTGGTGTGGCTGATGACGCGCAGCAGGCGGCCCTGCCTGACGGCGGTGTCGCCGTCGGGGGCCTCCTTGGTGAGTTGGCGGTCGATCGGGTCGAACCACATGGCGCCCTGGACGCCGTCCTGCTCCTCCCCTGTGGCGGTGAGCAGCGCCCGGAAGCGCCCCTCCCCCGCCGCGTGGTTGCGCCTGATGCCGCCGTCGCTGGCTGCCAGGGCCAGCCCGACGGGGGCCAGTTCCACGCCCCAGCCGGAGCGTCCGCAGTTGCGGCAGTAGATGGCCGGGAAGGCGACGCCGGAGCCGCCGGTGGCGTCGACGTCGCCGAGCGTCGTGCCGTCGTCTCCCCACCGGAAGCGGGGTGCGCCCTCGGCGTGGCGGTCGAGGCGGGTGACCTCGCGCAGCCACAGGTGGACCTCGGTGGACGGCCAGGAGCGGTCGGGTCCGCCCCCGGCCGCGGTGGCGCGGAGGTGGGCGAGCGCGTCGAAGACGGCCAGGACGAACCGGATCCTGGCCCGCCGGGTGGCCGGGTCTCCGGGGATGAGGTAGGCCAGTTCGGCGACGTGGCGGGCCCGGGAGGTCTCGCCCAGCAGCCGCGCGATGAAGGGGTGGTGACGAAGGACGGTCGCAGGCTGCATACCGACATGCTCCGGATCCAGCACGGCGGCGACCGCGCAGGTGATCTCCTCGGGTGTGGCGTCGTCGGGGAGCGTCTCGGCGAGTTCGACGGCCTGACCGGCGGTGATGTTGGGCCCCTCCGCCTCCTGCCCCAGCGACCACGCCTGGGGGTCGATCCTCTCCTCGGAAACCACCGCCCCGTCGAAGTCCTCACCGAAGACCTGGGTGGCGAACTCGACGATGCTGCGCTGCGGGGAGGCGCCGTCGTCGCCCGGACCGAGCGTGGCGGAGGTCCCGACCGGGGTGATCCGGCCGAGCGGCCTCTCCCACTCCCCCTCCCTGTGGTTGTCGGTGGGGCATCCGCGGGGCTGCCAGTGGGATTTCAGGGTGAGTCCGAGGCGGCGGAGCAGCATGGCGACGTCGGTGCCCTGCGCGCCGTCGTAGGTGTGGAACTCGTCGAGGACGAGGTAGGTGAGCGATTCAGCGGACTGCCGCCACAGCTCCCGGTCCTCGGCGCGGAGCAGGAGCTGGTCGAGCATCTTGTAGTTGGTCAACAGGATGTCCGGGGCTTCGTCGCGGATGATCGCGCGGTCCGTGATCAGGCTGGCCGGCCTGCCAGAGGCCGGGTCGGCGGGCGTGACCATCGTCGTCTTGGGGCCGCCCTCGCCGGCCTCACCGGTGTAGAGGGCAGCGGTGATGCCGGCCAACGGTTGCGACCCGTCCGCCTCGACCGTGGTCAGCAGTCTCGCGAGCCTCTGCGCCTGGTCGTTGGCCAGCGCGTTCATCGGGTAGAGGATGAGCGCCTTCATGCCCCTTCGGCCGGCCCGGCGCTCGCGTAGACAGTGGTCGACGATCGGGTACAGGAACGCCTCAGTCTTACCCGACCCAGTACCGGTGGTCACCAACGTCGGCAGCGGACGATGACCACGGCTGCTCAACCGCCGGAACGCCGCCGCCTGGTGCGCGTAAGGAGTGAACGCTGCGGGCATCCAGTCCAGCGGAGAGACCGCACGTCTGGGGGCGGAGCTGAATGGCATCCCCGTGCGCAGGTAAGGTCCCTTGAACATCCCATCCGTCTCGTCTGCAAGGAAGTCGGCCAGTTCGGCACGAGCCGGTGCGTCTGCAAGTGCGAAGGTGGTGGTGAGGTAGTCCAAAAGGCCATCACACAACCGCGCAGCCTGCTTCGCTGGCAACAGTTCACGCATGGACCTTCTCCCCAGGGTCGCTACCTCGCAACACCCTAGCGGCGGTACCACCAGCAGGGATCACCAACGGCCCCAACGGAACCCCGCCGCCACCCCGAACCGCGCATCAGGGGCGATGCGGATTCCTGCCAACCAGCCTGATGATGCTCTTGAACGGGCCGCCGGACCTCTTCGTACCCACGTAGTCTCCCCGCTTGTTGTATTTGTCCCACAGCCCCGTGAGCGAGTTCTTCTTCTGGTAGCGGTCCTTGATGAGGCCCCGACGGTGCCCCTTCCCTGTGTTCTTGGCCACTATTGCCCCCTTCTGTTGGGATTCAGCATACGGGTGGGTTGCCGATTCGAACCAGCAGCAGCGTGGGACGCCAACCCAGCGGTTCACGGGCAAGCCGTCTGCTCACCGTATCCCTGACCACGCCTTGGCAGCCGCAGTGGTGGCACCACTCACCTGGCTCAACGACTCGGCACTCGATGATCGCGGCCCGGTTCGATCCGCCGGCCCGTCGCCTCGAGGCCGAGTTCATCGAGGTGGCAGAAGCTAGTCAGCTCAGGGGCAGCGAAGGTGGCGTTGGGCACGTCGAGGTCTTCCAGACGGACGGTGTGAGAACCTCCACCCTTGGGGCACCTTGACCCCTACCCAGGCAACGACACGCCGCCACTCACCACGCTCTGGGTTGTGATGATCCGGTAACGCTTGCCCCGTCAGGGCCTGGGTGAACGGGCACACCATTGCGTGGGTCCCCAGAGGAGACCATCCCGTCCCATCTGCTGCCAGACTGGACTTGGACCATCCCGATATCGAGTCGGGCAGCCTCTACGTCAAAGACATCTCGGGTACGCTGCTCCTGCTGCGCCTTTCCTCATTCGTCGGGAATGCCCAGAGTGCCACAGCTGGTCCACGTTCCATCCGGACCGCAGAGAGAAGGGGACGCTCAAGCTGAAGGCAATCGATCACTCCCACTCGATCGGCGCTCCAGATTTTGAAGAGCCGCTGCGAAGCGTGGGTTACTTGAGGTGACCCCAGGTACACACCCTTCGGCACAACGCGAATCCATCCTCAACATCGACTCCAGTGGGATCCGACACGGGAACCGGGCCCTCGAACCGCGATAGCGGCATCCGCATGACCAACGTACCTGCCCTGAGCCGTCTAACGTCCGCGCCAGTGCGCGAGGTCTGGAGGCACGAGGCTCACCATGTCACCCAGTGGCTCCTCGGGAAGGCAGACGTCCTCGCGGACGTGCTCGGCATGGATCTGGAGCGTCGAGAGGCTGAACACAGAGGTCGTGGGTTTCTCGTCCGGTCAAACGCGCCATGCACACCACCTGGCCCCACCCCACACACGACCCAACCGCCACCCTGGCCCCTGCTAGCTGAACGGTGTTGAGTAAGGTCATGCGCGCCGGTGTGGGCCGGTGACCGTGACAAGCACTGCCTGCCAGAGCCGGGTCCACCCAGTGGCCCCGGCCAGTGCTTGGGCAGATGAAGCCAGCCACGGCGTTGGGGCCGTGCCAGTCGCCCTGAGGCAGTGACGATCTGGCGGAGCAGGGTTGAGCCTCGGGCGTGGGCCATCTTGGTGCTGGGGTCACGGCGCTGGCGGCGCGCACCAGGTTGTGAGTGATCGCCGCGCAGAACGCCCAGGCGCACTTGGCAGCGAAGCGGCCCGAGGGCATGTGAGCCAGTGTGCTGTCGATTAGATCGGCAGACATGGTCTCCACAATCGCTTGCCGGCGATGCGTGATGTCGCCAGGCATCACATGGCATACTCACTGTCATGCTGATCCCCAGTGGTATCCATGACGCCGGGCGCCAGTTTGAGCAGCGAGCCATCGACCTCGCACGGGCTATTCACGACCCTTCCGGCCGGCAGGGCGCGGTTCTGATAGACGGAAGAGAACGAGACGGGCTATTTGTCGATGAACGAGCCGTCTTCGCATACGAGTTCACCACGCGACGCGACAAGGCAAAGGCCGAGGAGGATGGGCGGAAACTCGCCGGACTCCTGGTCGATCTGAAAAAGAAACCCGAGCATCGGTTCAAAGCTCTACAAGGACGCTTTGTAACGGAGCATGAGCCCACAGCAGAGCAAAGAGAAGCGATCGCGGCGTGCGCATTAAAACACAATACGAACTTGGTCGCGATGAGTCTTGTTTCTCTTCGCAAGGAAATGATCAACACGGAGGAATACCTCCGGCTCCGCCTCCAGGCACCCTTTGGGAGTGCGGGCGCTTCTATGCAAGCAGTCACACAGGGAGAGGATCAGCGCCCATACGTGGAGTCAACGTTCCTCGATCGCGTGACGAATGAAGAGAACACGTCTGAATCACTTCTCGTTACGCTCACGGATGGAGGCCGGGTTGTTATCGGCGGGGACTTCGGGATCGGGAAGAGCGCCGCACTGGCCCAGATGTTCATGCGTGCTCGTAAAGCATACTTCAACGACCCCACCGGCCATCGTTTCCCTATCCACATTAACCTGCGCGAACTGCGTGGCCTTCGCAGTTCTCACGAAGTGCTCCGAAGGCACTGCGAGGAGATCGGATTCCAGAACGAGCGCTCACTTATCGCCGCTTGGCGGGCCGGGTGCTGTGACCTTCTGCTGGACGGATTCGACGAGTTAGTGCCGGTCAACTACGTTGGCGGAGCCAAGGACCTCGCTGCCGTCCGGAAACTGGCCTTGGAGCCAGTACGCCAGTTGATTCGTGAATCTCCCGACTCGACTGGAATTATAGTGGCTGGTCGAATGCAGTACTTCTCTTCAAGGGATGAGATCTTTGAGAGTCTCGGTTTGCGAGACTCGATTATCGTGGATCTTCAGAACTTCTCTGACGCGCAAGTCCGCGAGTTCCTTGGGCAGGACGCAGATCGGCTGCCTGAGTGGGTCCCAACCCGACCCGTGTTGCTCCAATTCTGGATGCGCCTCAACATGGATGGCACCTCGCAATTGACTCCCGGTGAGGCCTGGCGGGAATTCATAGTTCGCGTCGCTGACCGTGAAGGCGAGCGCGTGCAGAGTATCACGGCCCAGAACTTGCTTCGCTTGATCACAGGTGTGGCCACCAGTTGCCAGGCCGACAGTACGATCCACTCGGGTGTGAGTCTGGACGAGATGACTGATGTTTTCCGGTCCGTATTTCAGCGCGAGCCAGACGAGGAGGGTATCCAGACCCTCATGCGCCTACCCGGGCTAGTTCCCGTCGAAGGCCGGCCCGATCGGCGACGCTTCATCGACGAAGACCTAGAAGACGCGGCCTTCGGTGTGGACATGGCGGGCTATATCCTCTCCCCAGACGTGCCGCACCGCTTGAATCGCTCAGGGTCATGGACCACCGCCAGTGGCGGTCTCGTCGGGGAAGTCGCAGCAGCTGAACTCGCTGCACATGGTGCAGCCGCGAACCACTGCATTGGCGCAATCAAGGCACGCGTACGTCAAGGATTTCTTGATGCCCCGCTGCTGGAAGTTGCGCGCTGTGCAGATACCATGGGGGCGAAGTTCGATTCCTCCAGTCGGCTTACAATCTCTGGAGTATTGGTGCCCTACCTCAATGCCAACGGCGAAGGCTTGGTAGGTACAGCTACTTACTCAGAGTGCCTGGTAGATGAACTTGATCTGGCCGGACTGGACTTGGACTCGCCGACCCTCCCGTCCTTCCTCAACTGCGCAATCCACCTACTAGCAGGCCAGACTGCTCTGCCAGAACGTCTGATCAGCCAATTTCACGGTTCCGTGATCGAACAGTATTCGACGCGAGAGCAGACCACTGACGGCATCCTTGAGCTTCGACTCCCCGCTGCCGAACGCGTCGGTCTCACCATCCTAAAGAAAGTGTTTCAGCAGAAGGGGGCTGGGCGGAAACTGTCGGCACTATCACGAGGACTGCCACCTCAGGATCGAGGGCTTGTTGCGCCTGCACTCGACCGGCTTGTCAGTCTCGGGTACGTGACCAAGAGCACCGCACAGTCAACGGACTTAGTGCTCCCTGTGCGTGCGAAACATACACAAGCCCTCAAGGTGCTCGAAAACATGTCACAAGGCATCCCCGAGTTCTAGTCGCCCGACCAAGAATACGGTCGACATCAGGGACCCAGCTGCGGCCACCAGCACCGTGTCAACACAGTGCGTCGAGTCCACACTGTCAGGGCCCATGGCTGGGCTCTTCATGCACGCCACCCTGTCAAGTGCGTGGGCACGCACCCGCGATTCCTACGTGTCGTCCATGCCCTGCCTGACAGCCATCCGGAGACGCTTCCCACTTCCCACAGCATGAGTGGGCTATCTGTCAACGAAGCCCCGATTCCCGTGCTGCCTGGACGTTGCTTGGTATCGACCACGCGACCGCATATGCGTTGCGCTGCGAGCCAGGCGGGGGGAGAGCCATGTGAAGGTGGCGGTGGGCTGGTTGTTGGTTACCGGAACGCAGTGCTCACCCCGAGTTGGCGAGGCGGTTCACGATTGAGTGTAAGACCGACACAAGCTGGTAGACTCAAGCATGCGACTTCCGGATCCCTGGGATCTACTTCTAGGCTTCCTTGACTGGCTGAAAGTCCACTCAACTATCGTCCTCGCTGTTAGCATCGTAGCGTTCGTGTTGAGTTGGCTTGGATTTGCAACATGGTGGGCGCAGCGTATCCGGTCCGCATGGTCCGCTCTGGATTCGCGAATGAATCCGATGCCCGTTCACAAGGCCGCCCTCCCGGGATTCGCGTGGCCGACATGCGTGGGCCTTGCGCTCATGGGCTTATCATATTTGGCCCTCATCTCGCCGGACCTTCTGGGCGAACACCAACTTCAGGGCTACTCGCTGTCGGTCGCTATTGGGTGGACAATCCTATATTGGACTGCAATACTGACGTCAAATCATCTCCTATTTGGCGTCACAATACTCATTTCCTGGATTGGGGTGCTGCACTTCCTGTTCGGGATTCTTGTGGGAGGGTTTGGCCTTCTTGGCGTCACGGTGGGACTCATACAGCAGGAGGGGGATTCGCTGGCGTGGACCTCCCTTGGTATTGGACTGCTGCATGTCGCGATTGCAGCCACTTGGATGTACGGCCCGTCAAGAACGACGTTAGACAGATGACCTAGATCAGACGACATGCGAGGGTGCCGAAGATTCAAGAACTGACAAGCACCAGGATCGATGGAGATCGCAGAATGGGGGCGGCGAATACGTCTCTCCGCACGCGAACGGTCTAGTCGCACTTCACGTCCCAGGAGTCAAATTCGGAACTCAGCGTGTCATCTCGACCTCGTGGCTCTTGAGGGAGTGAATCGTCGTGTGGAAGTCGGATTCGCGGTCGCGGGGGGCGAACGGGAGTTCGTAGGTGTAGGCGATGCCGCTGCCGGGGTGGGTGGCTGTGCGTTCCTCTTCGGTCAGAGTCGCGCCCTTCTTGCGCCAAGTCGTCAGGACCGAGTTGGGGACGATCCGGCCGTTGGCGTCGAAGATGTAGGTGTCCTGGTCGTAGCCGTAGAGGACCGCGAAGTTGGTGCGGTAGATCGTGGCCAGCTCGTCGGCTGAGACTCCCAGCATCACGGCCATCAGGGCGTCGATCTCGACCAGGGCGTTCCGGCGGTCAACGTCACGGCGGAGCGGGACGTCGGGTGTCCACTCCGGGCCGACGTCGCCCAGCGACGGCGCATCCGGGTAGGCCTTGCCCAACAACCACTCGTCCTCGGTGAACGCCGGATCCCAGCACGCCCGCCACAGGTCCGCGTACGCGTCCGTCAGGCAGTTCAGCCGCAGCGTCCGCAGCAGCAATCTCGGGACAAGGGGGTGCGCGCTTGGCGGGAGCGCCAAGCGCTCGAACGTCGAAGTGTAGACGTCCCCCTTGGGGACGCTGCGGACCTGGAAGTCGGAAAGCAGGCTCTGAGACACAGCCGCGGCGAGGGCCAGGTCTCGCGGATCCACTCCGCCAGCCGTGAAGACGGCATTCACATGAGCCGGGCCAGGTGGAAGTAACGCGGAGATCAGGGTGCGCTCGCCGCCGTTGGCGGCCATTCGGCGCCATGCGAGGCGGTAGTGGTCCCGGACCGGGGTGCCGTTCCAGGTGCCGTAGGCGGCGTCGTAGGTGGCGAGATCGCCGGCGGGCTTGTAGCTCGTGATGGGGAGTTCGTCGGGCGCGAGGGCCTCGAGGTCGACGTCGGACCAGTCCTGGTTGTGTTTCATTGTCGAGTTCGGCGACTTGTAGAAGGGGTTGCCAACGTGCAGGTGGGGGCCCTGGAGGATGGCGTCATCCCAGGAGTCGACCCTCCCCCACTTCTGAATGAAGCGGCCCTTGGTGCGGTCGCTCTTCTCGTGCCACCCGCTCGAGAAGGAGAGCCCAAGAGAAGCGATGCGGGGACGCTTGGCGAGGCGTGCCAAGATATCCCGCGACGTGCGGTTGACGGTGTACAACATCCGGGTTTGTCTAATCGGAACTGATTGGTCCTCCAAAATGGAGCGCCACAAGGCGAGGACATCGACGGTGACGGCTTGGATGCGGTAGCGGTGGGGTCGCCGATCCCACTTCCCTTCGTGCTTGAATCCTGGTTCCTCCCCTTCCCCACTGTGACGCAGCGACCCTGTGACAGTCTCAGGGTGGTAAAGAGCAGAGGCGTTGAGGAACCGGATATCTCCTTCGGCTCCGTAGGTGTGCACCCCATAGGTGACAAGGTCATGAATCTCCACAAACAGTTGCAGCTCGTTAACGAACTGCCAGTGCCGCCGGAGCCTCACATAGCTGGCTTCCCGCAGCAGTCCGGCCTTCTCATCGGTGAAGTGGCTCTCGGGGTGGAGCAGGCCGATGGTGCCGCGGCCCGAGGCGTGGGCCCAGGTTTGGGACATGAAGCAGCGATAGAGATCCGGTTGTAGGCCCTGCAGGATCGGGTAGGTCGTGATGTCGCCGACGAAGGTGCCAAGGGCAACAGTCTCGGCGGCGCCAACAACGACTCCGTCGACGACTCCCGGTAGTCGTTCGGTCTGCTCGCGGCGAGCCTCACGTTGTTCCTCGGAGGGCTTGTTGGCCAACGTCCACCAAGGGTCACCGTCAGCCAGCAGGGAGTCGACATCGAGGATGGGGCGGACCCAAGGCGGGTTTCCGACCTGGAGGTCGAAGCCACCGCGGCCGAACACGGGTGCGAAGTCGAGTTGCCAGTGGAAGAAGCTCTGCTGCTCGGCCACCTGTTCGCAGACTGCGAGCCAAGGATGGTCCTCGATGACGTCCTGGACGTCTTTGGCGTCGGCGCCAGCGAGGACGAAACTCTCGTGGTCGGCGAGGGCCTGCCAAGCGTCGGCCGGTGCGAGGACCTCGGCCTCCTTCATCTGGTGGCGCTGCTTGGCCTCGACCCTGGTGCCGAGGATCTGCTCGCCCGCGGTGATCCAGTCCTCCAGGCTCGGGGGCTGGACCTCGTCGCCGGTCAGCGGCCAGAACCACAGCGCACACCAAGCGTCCATGACGCGTCGGAGCCTTCGGTAGGCGCCGTTCGGGTCGGCGAGGGACTCCTCGATCTGTTCGCGAGTGACCGCGGCTGCCTGTTGTTCGGCGAGGTCACGGCCCCAGAGCCGGATGTTTCGTCTGGACTCCTTCTCGGCTGTGACGAGGCGTTTGTAGGCGAGCTGCCACAGCTCGTCGGCCTGGTGGGAGATAGCGACGAGACGGTCGAGCTGCCTCTTGGTGGGCTTGGCCTTTATGGTCTTTCGCCAGTCCTTTACTGCCTTGACGCGTTCGGGCGCGAGCCGGGCTGCTTCTTTGGCTGCCGAAGTGGCGCCCCAGCCGTCGGCGGGGAGGAGCCAGTGGTGGATGCGGCCGCCGGTGCCGGCCAGGGCGGGCTCGTCCTTGGCTACGGCATTGGCGATGTCGGTCAGTGGTTGGGCTGTGGGCGGGGACTTCAGCCAGGCCTTGGAGTCGACCTGCTCACGGGTGTAGAAGAAGCGCGAAGCACCAACAAGGGAGTTGCCCTGCCTGAGTCTCAGGCCGAACCAGGGGGCGTCGAGGCCGCGGCTCATGGTGTCGAGCCAAAGGGTGATCTCGGCGAACTCGACGGCGGTGCCGTTGAGGTCGACGCCGTAGACGTTGTGAAGTGCGATGTAGGCCTTCACCTTCTGCAGTTCCTCGGGGTAGCGCTCCGGATCGATGCGCTCCCCCAGCTCCCGCTGGCGTCTGGCGAGGTACTCCTCCGCGAGTTGGCGGACGGCCTCGATGGCGAAGGCGCCGGACCCGAGGGCGGGCTCGCAGACGCTTAAGCCGAGGATCTCGCCGGAGGTGGTGGTGTGGCCGTCCTGGTCGAGGAGTTCCTCCAGGGCCTGGGAAACTGTGAACTTCGTCAAGACCTCGGGGGTGTAGTAGGAGGCGGAGCGCTGGCGTTCGCGGCCGGACAGGCGGAAGACGAACTGGCCTGCGGTGTAGCGGCGGCGGGAGGTCTTGCCGGTCAGGGGGTCGGTGTCGGTGACGAAGTCGGCGGCGTCCAGGTGGTCGGCGCGGTCGACGGGCACCACCCAGGAGCCCTTCGACGTGTCGCCGTTCTTGGCCACCTCGTACAGGTCCACCTCGGCGAAGGAGCCGGTGTAGCTCATCAAGCCCTCGTAGACGGCGCCGAGCTGGTTGATGCCGAGGTCGACGTAGCTGATGAAGCCGCGCTCCTTGCCGCGGGTCTCCTTGCTGAGCAGCAGCCGACCGAGGACCTCCTGGAGCGCGCGGTTGCCGAGGCCGACCTCGTCGATGAGGGCGGTGGCCTCGGGCTTGAACAGGTCCGCGCGCAGGGGGTGGAACTCCAGCCCGCGGCCGTCCAACTCCTCGTCTATGTGCAGGCGGTGGCCGCGGTCGACGAGCTCGAACAGGCGTTTCAGGGAGGTGTAGATGTGGGTGCCGGCACGGGCGTTCGGGGTGGCGAGTTCGGTCTGGATGAGTTCGCGGAGCCGGTCGAGGGAGTAGCCGCGGGCGTAGTCGGGGTCGCCGACGGGCAGGATGCCGAACTCGGGCGAGGCCTCGGCGTAGAGCAGGAACAGGATGCGGTAGAGGAACCGCAGGGACTGGATGGCCAGCGGCTGGGCCTGGGACTGTGGGAGCGGGTCCAGGCCGCGGCTGCGCCTGCGGTCGACGACCTCGTTGGCGATGATCTCGATGGAGTGGCGCACGCCCTCGCGAAGGTCGGCGGAGACGCCGACGCTGTGGGCGACGGACTGTTCGAGGGTCTTTGCCCACCAGGTCTCGCCGTCGGCGTCGGGGGCGAGCGACTCGGCGGCGAGCGCTACGAGGGCGCGGTCGACCTCGCCGCCCTGCTTGAGGTCGGCGCGTTCGGCGACGGTCTGGATGTCGACGGCCAGGTAGCGGCCCTCGGGCCAGCGCGACTCCTCGGCGACGACGAGCCAGCGGCCTGCAATGATCAGCGCGAACGCGACGTCTGGTTCGTTCTGGAAGACGTGGCTGAGCAGCTTGGAGGCGGAGTCGATGGTCTCGCCGTCGTCGGTCTCGAAGAGGGTCGCAAGGGTTTGGGCGCGGCGGGCGAACAGCTCCTCCAGGGCGTCGGCGGGGGCGGCCTCGACGATGGCAAGCGCGTCGGTCTGGCCGGGGCGGCGGAGCAGGGTCAGCGGGCCGTTGGCCTGGGGGATGAAGGCGGCCTGGTCGTCGTAGCCGAGGATGCGGCGGAGTTCGGCGTGGGCGTGGTGGCCGGATTCGAGGTCCGGGGTCTGGTCGGCGAAGATGTCGGCCAGGGCGGTGGCGAGGCCGGTGCGGGCCTGGGTGAAGCGGGACCGCGGGGTCTCGTAGTCGGCCTTCTTCCACTCCTTGGCGCGCTCCAGGACGCGGGCCAGGTAGGACTCCTTGGTGGCGTCGGTGGTGAAGTAGTGCTCGCTGATCCAGTCTCCGACGACGATCAGGGCGTCGCTGTCAGCCATTGGCCACCTCCGTGTTGGCGGGCAGCACGACGAGCAGCGGCCGGACGAGTCGACGGTCGGGCATCATGTCGCGGCTCAGTTCCTCCAGTTGGCGTACACGGGCGCGGTTCTGCTTGAGGGTGCTGCGCTGGATGAGGGCGTCGGCCTCGGCCTGCCAAGCCTCGGCGCGCTGAAGCCAGCCCTCGACGCGGGCCCTGGCGGCGGCTGCGGCTGCGCCCATCTGGATGGACAGCACGCCTGCGGCGGCATCCACGGCGGGGCCGATGAGGTCCTTGTCGGGGATGCGGGCGGCGCCGGGGTTGGTGGTGGGTTCCAGGACGCCTGCTTCAGCCAGTAGCTCGGTGGCGGTGGCGAAGGGGTGAACGGTGGGGCGTTCGGTCTGGAAGTCGGCCATGAGCCAGCTGGAGGCGACGATCTGGCCGCGCCGGTTGATGAGCGTGCCGTTCAACAGCACGGCGGGGTGGGAGACGGTGCCGCGGACGGCGAAGATCTCGCCGCGGCCGAGGACTGCGAGTGCGCGGTCGGCGGCCCAGTCGAGGACGGGGTGGAGGGGACCGAGGAAGTGGGCCTCGGGCCAGGAGGAGCCGACGTCGTCGCTGAGGGCGGCCTCCAGAATGGTAGCGGCCCTGTTGGGTTCGGTGACCAGCATGAGGCGATCGGTGACCTTGCGGTCGGCCAGGTAGGTCTGGGGCAGCACCTCGAGGCGCTGCAGCAGGTCGCGTGGGGGCGTGAACTCCACGATGCCGTCGCCGGGTTCGCGCCAGCCGACGCCGCCGCTGTCGTCGGGTCGGGGTGCCTCCTCGGGGTTGGGGTAGTGGGCGCGCAGAGCGTCGCGGAGGAAGTCCAGGGGTTGCGGGTAGAGCAGTCGGGTGGTCTGTTGCTCGGGTGTGGTCTCCTGGGCGGTGTCGGCGGCCAGCAGTTCGTCCAGCCAGTTCGGGATGCCGGTGGCTGCCGTCTGGATTTCGGGCACGACGTCGTCGAAGGTCTTGATGCCGGCCAGTGCCTTGCGGATCTCCTCCTCCTCGGCGGCGGCCTGGTACTTGCCCATGATGCTGGCGACGTCGCCGAGGGCCTTGTGGGCCTCCTGTTCGCGTTCCATGAGCTTGGTGAGGACGCGGATGTCGCCGGCGAAGCGTTCGTTGTCGGGGTCCAGGAGCAGTGCGGTGATCTGGGGGCGGTGCTTCTGGCCGTAGCGGTCGATGCGGCCGTTGCGCTGCTCGATGCGGATCAGGGACCAGGGGATGTCGAAGTGGATGAGGTGGTGGCACTGCTTGTGCAGGTTGACGCCCTCGGAGGCGACGTCGCCGGTGACGAGGATCCGGATGGGTGAGTTGGCCTGTTTGAAGCTCTCGACTATGCCCTGCTGCTGGTCGTCTGCCAGGCCGCCGTGGAGGACGTCGACCTGGCCCTTCCTCATCCTCAGGTCTTTGGTGAGCCGGTCCTGGAGCCAGCCGAGGGTGGCAACGCGTTCGCTGAAGACGACGGCGCGCCGGGCCGAGTTGGGCCCGACGCCGATCTCCTTGAGGTAGGCCACCAGGGCGTCGTACTTGGAGGACCGGTCGAAGCAGGCGTCATTGAGTCTCGAGAGTTCCTGGAGGGCATGCGCCTCCGCCTTGGCGGCCGGGGTGTCGTCGAGGCGGGACAGGCGGGAGTGGATGCTGTCCTTCAGCGCGGCGGGTGAGGAGAGGAACGCCTTGGCGAGGGTCCAGGGGAACAGGCCGGAGTTCTCGCCCGAGTACGGGGAGGATCCAGAGGCGGGCCACAGCCAGGTTTCGACCAGCTCGTCGACGACGGCATCCTCGGCCGGCGAGGCCGCAACGAGACGATTGTCGGGCTCCAGGCGTTCGGCCCAGTCGGAGCCGACCTCCTCGGCCACCTCCGGGCTGTGGCGGTGGCGGCGGATGACGAGGTCCTTGATGCGGTCCTCGTCGAGGTTGCCGTCGGCGTCGACGGCGGTCGGGTCGAGGAGGCGGACCAGGTTGGCGAACGACTCGGCCCGGCCGTTGTGTGGGGTGGCGGAGGCGAGGATCAGCGCGTCGGTCTGTGGGGCGAGCGTGGTGGCGAGCCGGTTGTTCTGGGTCTCGGTGTTGGTGACGTTGTGGGACTCGTCGATGACGACGGCGTCCCAGTGGTGGCGGCGCAGGTCGTGGCTGAAGCGCTCCTGCTTCAGGGTGTCGATGGAGATGATGACTCGCCGGAAGTAGGTGAAGGGGTTGCGGTTGGCGGGCAGCTTCTGCTTGACGCGGGCGACGCCCTGGGAGTCGAGGCGGACGAAGGGGATGGCGAAGCGGGTCCACAGCTCGTGCTGCATCTGTTCCAGCACGTGGCGGGGGCACACGACGAGGATCCGCTCCCCGCGGCCGCGGCGGATCAGTTCGGCGAGGATCATGCCGATCTCGAGCGTCTTGCCCAGCCCAACTGCGTCGGCGAGCAGGATGCGGGGGCGCAGGTTGTCTGGGTTGAGGGCCTTGGCAACGGCCTTGTGCTGGTAGTCCAGCGGCCGGGACAGCATCCGGGTGGAGACGGTGAGCGACCCGTCGGCCAGCGGCACGGGCGTCTTGCGGAGCATGGACTCCAGCCAGAGGCGCGAGTCGCGGTACTGGGGAGAGTCGTCGGACTTGATGCGGGTCAGGCGGGGATCGAGGAGGCTCAGGTCGTCACCCTCCAGGGAAGGGAAGAAGACGGCGTCCTGGCCCCGCACCAACTCCGAGAGACCCTGCACGCTGAGCGCCGGCCCGTCGAGGGTCTCCTCCACCTGGGTGATGAGCCACTCCTCGTCCCGGGCCACCACGACGGCGCCTGGCGCGAAGGTCATCGTGCTCGTCTCCCCCACTGTGGTGGCCCTCCCCTGTGCGCGTCGTCGCTTCCTCGACGGAGTCTAGGGGAAGCGGCATGGCCATTCCGCCGATCCCCGGGTTCCGCCAGGATCACAGTCGGCCTCCCAGTTTGGGGTTTGGGACGGTCTTTCATCCAAAAGTCCCAAGTGGGAGGCAACTACCACGGGCCGGACAACGCAGTCACCCCAAGCTTCGCCACGATCATAAAGGCCGCCCCGCCCTCGGCTCCCGAACCACTTCACCGCAGCCGCCTGACCCAGCCTGCTGCCAAGTAGACTCGAATCACATCTGGATGGGAGGGATACTCCGTGTGGTGGCTCGCTTGGTTGATACTGGCCGTGCTGCTCGGAGTTGCTGAGGCCTTCTCCCTGTCCTTGGTGTTCGGCATCTTCGGCGCGGCCGCACTGTTGGCCGCCGTCGTCGCCGGGTTCGAGGCGCCGATCTTCCTGCAACTGCTCACCTTCGCGGCCGCGTCGCTGATGGGGCTGTTCGTCGTCCGCCCGATCGCCCGCCTGCACGCCCAGCGCCCCGCCCTCACCCGCGACGGCACGGACGCCCTCGTCGGCCGCAGCGCCCTAGTGCTGGAGGAGGTGACCGCCGACCACGGGCTGATCAAGCTCTCAGGCGAGGACTGGACGGCGCGCCCCTACGACGACCAGCTGAGGATCCCGGCCGGCGCCACCGTCGACGTGATGGAGATCCAGGGCGCAACCGCCATCGTCTATCCGCGCGACCTACTCCCATAGAGAGACGAAAGGAAGTCCTGTCATGGGTTTCATCCTGGTTCCGATCATCGTTCTGGCCATCCTCGCGGTGTTCCTGGTGATCATGACCGTGAAGGTCGTGCCGCAGGCGCACCGCTTCAACGTCGAACGGTTCGGCCGGTACCGCGTCACGCTCCAGCCCGGCCTGAACTTCATCCTCCCGATCGCCGATCGCGTCCGCGACAGGCTCGACATCCGCGAACAGGTGTTCCCGTCCGTGCCCCAGCCCGTGATCACCGAGGACAACCTGGTGGTCAACATCGACACCGTCCTCTACTACCAGATCACCGATCCCCGGGCCGCCGCCTACGAGGTCGCCAACTACCTGCAGGCCATCGACCAGCTCACTGTGACGACGCTGCGCAACCTGATCGGCAGCATGGACTTGGAGGAGGCGCTCACCTCCCGGGAGGCGATCAACGCCCAGTTGCGCACCGTCCTCGACGAGGCCACCGGCAAGTGGGGCATCCGCGTCAACCGCGTCGAGATCAAGGCCATCGACCCTCCCGGCAGCATCAAGGAGGCCATGGAGAAGCAGATGCGTGCCGAGCGCGACAAGCGCGCCGCCATCCTCCACGCCGAGGGCGAGCGACAGTCCCGGATCCTCACCGCCGAGGGCACCCGGCAGCAGGAGATCCTGCTGGCCCAGGGCGACCAGCAGGCCAGGATCCTGCGCGCCGACGGCGAGGCCAAGGCCATCGAACGCGTGTTCCAGGCCGTGCACGCCAACGACGCCGACCCCAAGCTGCTGGCCTACAAGTACCTGGAAACCCTCCCGGCACTCGCGTCGGGTCCGAACAACACGTTCTGGGTCATCCCCGGCGAACTGACCGAGGCCATCCGGACCATCACCGGCGCATTCAGCGACAAGTCCGAGCCTGCGGTTCCCACACACCGCGCCCCGGCAACCGCTTCGGAGGAGGCCTCGAGCGTCGACGAGCCGACCGAGGCCGACACGCCGCAACTCGACTACGACGAGACGCCGGAGATCGACGCCCCCGAAGGCCCCAGGCAGATCGAGTCGGCCGCAGCCCAGCCGCCCGTGGAAGAGATGCCACGGGAGAGTTCCCCCGAGGAGCGTTCCTGAACCTCCGCCGTGAGGTCAGCGGGAGATGAGGTGATCCGATGCCGCAGGTGGACCCCGAGGACGACTCGATCTGGCGGTTCGTCCTCCACCACTATCGGTTCGACCCAGCCCGGAACCAGCGCCGCAACGTAGTGGTCGCCGTCTACGACAACCAGGCCGAGTTCGACGTCGCCATCGAGAAGCTGGCCCAGTTCGTCCGCTCCGAGATCGCCCAAGGGATCCGTGATCCCAAGGAGTCGGTCGGCGGAGCCTTCCTGCACCCCGGGCATGACGCCGAACAGGCGCTTGGACGTCTCCTCGGAAGGGCCGTCAGTCGCGGCATCGACCCCAGAAGACTCCTGGGCGATCAGCAACTCCCCTCGAACGTCGGCCTCTTCGGCTGGGACGACGACGGCATTACGTGGTCCATCGGCGGCGGCGAACCGCCGGAGCCACCGTCGACCGATTGACCAGACTTAGTCTAGTCCGTAGACTCGGTGCATGCGCGTGGTGAACGTTCACGAGGCCAAGACCCACCTCTCCCGGCTGCTGGAGCTGGTGGAAGCCGGCGAGCCCGTGACCATCGCCCGCGCGGGCAAACCCGTGGCTGACCTGGTCCCCCACACTCGTGTGGACATCTCCTGGGGGACGCTGCGCGGCGGGATCGAGATCGCAACGGACTTCGACGCACCCGATCAGGCCATCATCGACCTGTTCGAGGGACGATGACCGCGATCCTGCTCGACACCCAGGCCCTGCTCTGGCTGCTCGACGACAGCCCACGGATGGGAGAACAGGCGAGGGCGCACGTCGAGGCGGCCACCGCAGTCCACTACTCCGCCGCGTCGCTGTGGGAGATCGAGATCAAGCGGGCCCGCGGCAAGCTCGCGATCTCAGGCGACCTCGCATCGGCCCTCGCTGCCTCTGGGCTGACGGAACTGCCCGTCACCGGCGTGCATGCCTTGGATATCTCCCAGGTCGAACTCCCCCACAGGGACCCGTTCGACCGGATGCTCCTGGCCCAGGCACGGGCGGAGCGCATGACCTTCCTCACCGCCGACGCCGCACTTCTGGCACTCGACGACAGCACCATCATCGACGCCCGCCAGTGAGCGACCGCCGCGAGCAGTGCGGGGACTGATTCCGGTGATCTCGACCGTCGCGGCGCGCTCGTTCCTCGCGGGCCGCTGGCTCGATCAGCGAAGCCCCCCTCCGCTGATCGTGTCGAGATCCGGTGGGGGTCCCCGGGGACGTGGCCGAGGTCTCGACACGTGCCCGGCTCGTTCCTCGCCGGGCACTACTCGACCAGCGGAACCCCGATACCGCTGATCGTGTCGAGATCCGGTGACGGTCCACGGGAACGTGGCCGAGGTCTCGACACGTGCCCGGCTCGTTCCTCGCCGGGCACTACTCGACCAGCGGGACCTTGGTTCCTCTGTGCCGGGGCACTACTCGACCAGCGGGACCTTGGTTCCTCTGTGCCGGGGCACTACTCGAACAGCCGGACCTTGGTTCCGTCGCGGGGCACTACTCGACCAACTGCGGGGTCGCGCCGGTGGGCATAGGGTATGAGCATCCGACGGCACTACGCATCCAAAGAGGTCTGTGCAATGAAGATGACCGCACTCCATCCACTACATGTGGAACTCGGCGGCAGGCTCGTCGACTTCGCCGGTTGGGAGTTGCCGGTGCAGTTCGCGGGCATCATCGCCGAGCACCAGCACACCCGCAGCGCCGCCTCCCTTTTCGACGTGTCCCACATGGGCCAGGTGCTGGTCAGCGCCACATCGGGCGACGTCGCCTACGCGGCCGCCGCGCTCGAGACGCTGATCCCGGCCAGCGTCGCCGGACTTGCCGAGGGCAGGCAGCGCTACGGGTTCATCACCACCGACGACGGGGGCATCGTCGACGACCTGATGTTCGCCAACCACGGCAGCCGATTCCTGGTGGTGCTGAACGCCTCCCGCACCGACGTCGACCTGGAGCACCTGAACCGCCTCGACGGCGTGACGATCACGCACCTGACGGACCGTTCCCTGCTCGCCCTTCAGGGCCCGCACGCCGCAACCGCGCTGGAACGCTTGATCCCGGGCGCAGGAGAGCTCAAGTTCATGGACTCGGTCTCCCTCGACTGGGACGGCACGACGGTGTGGGTATCCCGCTCCGGCTACACCGGCGAGGACGGCTTCGAGGTCTCGCTCCAAGACGAGCGAGCGGTGGAGTTCGCCCGCGCGCTGCTGGCGATGGACGAGGTCGCCCCCGCCGGTCTGGGCGCCCGCGACTCGCTGCGGCTGGAGGCGGGCATGCCGCTCTACGGCCACGAGCTGACCGAAGGAATCTCGCCCGTCGAGGCAGATCTCGCCTGGGCCATCCCGAAGGTCAGAAGGCCCGGCGGCACCCGGGCCGGCGGCTATCCCGGCGCCGCCGTCATCGAGGCGCAGCTGGCCGACGGTGCACCCCGGCAACGCGTGGGGCTGAGGATCGAGGGCCGCGCGCCCGTCCGTGAGGGCGCCGCCGTGTTCGCCACCCCCGACGCGGACGCCCCCGTCGGCGTCGTCACCTCCGGTGGCTTCTCCCCCACGCTCGGCGGCCCGATCGCGATGGCGCTGATCGACTCCGCCCTGGACGCCGGCGAGGTCTTCGTCGAGTTGCGCGCCAAGCGCGTCCGCGCCGATGTCGTCCCCATGCCCTTCGTGGCCCACAAGTACCACCGCTGAACCCGCCGAACCGACAAGCACGAACCCAACAAGCACCCCAACGACCAGTGAGGACACCACCATGCTGAAGTTCACCGCAGACCACGAATGGCTCGACTACGACGGCGAAGAGGTCGCCGTCGGCATCACCGACCACGCCGCCGCAGAGCTCGGCGACATCGTCTACATCGAGCTGCCGGAGGTGGGCGCCGAGGTGAGCAAGGGCGACGAGGTGGTCGCCATCGACTCCACCAAGGCCGCCAGCGGCATCAACGCCCCCATCGACGGCGTCATCGCGGCCGTCAACGAGGAACTGAACGATGCCCCGGAGAAGGTCAACGCCGACCCGATGACCACCTGGTTCTTCAAGATCACCCCGGACGACGCCTCGCAGCTCGACGATCTGATGGACGAGGACGCCTACCGCTCGCAGATCGGCTGACGCCGTGCCCACCTGGGAGCCGACCGTCTACGATCCCGACGACTTCGCCAACCGCCGCCACATCGGGCCGAGCCCGCTGGAGATGGGCCGGATGTTCGAGGCGCTCGGCGTGGGCAGCCTCGACGAACTGATCGACCAGGCCGTGCCGGCGTCGCTCCGGCAGTCCACCGAGCTGGGCTGGGAGCCGATGACCGAGGGCGCCGTCGTCGCGGAGCTGCGCCGCATCGGGGCGAGGAACAAGGTGCTCACCTCGATGATCGGGCAGGGCTACCACCAAACGATCACGCCGCCGGCGATCCAGCGCAACGTGCTGGAGAACCCCGCCTGGTACACCTCCTACACGCCCTACCAGCCGGAGATCTCGCAGGGCCGGCTGGAGGCGCTGCTCAACTTCCAGACGATGGTCATCGACCTCACCGGGCTGGAGATCGCCGGCGCCTCGCTGCTCGACGAGGCGACCGCCGCCGCCGAGGCCATGGTGATGGGCTTCAACCACTCCAAGGGCAAGCGGCACCGCTGTTTCGTGGCCGACGACCTGCACCCTCAGGTCCGCGCCGTGCTGGCCACCCGGGCCAGGCCTTACGGCATCGAACTCGTCACCGGCCCCGTCGAGGAGGCGACGCCCGACGAGACGTGGTTCGCCGCCATCGTCGCCCAACCCGGGACGCACGGGCATCTCCGCGACCACACCGCGTTCTTCGCCGCGCTGCACGACGCCGGGGCGCTGGCGATCGTCGACGCCGACCTGCTCGGGCTCTGCCTGTTGAAGGAGCCGGGCGCGATGGGCGCCGACATCGCCGTCGGCTCGGCGCAACGGTTCGGCGTCCAGATGGGCTACGGCGGCCCTCACGCCGCGTTCCTGGCGTGCCGCGACGAGTTGAAGCGGATCATGCCGGGACGGCTGGTCGGGGTCTCCGTGGACGCGAACGGCAACCGGGCGTGCCGCTTGGCGCTGCAGGCCCGCGAGCAGCACATCCGGCGCGAGCGCGCCACGTCCAACGTCTGTACCGCGCAGGCGCTGCTGGCCGTGATGGCCTCCTTCTACGCCGTCTTCCACGGACCCCTTGGGCTGCGGGCGATCGCGCAGCGCGTCCACCTGATGGCCGCCACCCTCGCCGGCGCCCTGAGCTCCGGCGGCGCCGTCGTCGAGCCCGATGCGTTCTTCGACACCATCACCGTGACCGTCGGCGTCGGGCAGGCCGGCATCCTGGCGGCGGCCCGGCAGCGAGGGATCAACCTGCGCAAGGTGGGGCGCGACAAGGTCGGCATCGCCTGCGACGAGACCACCACCCTGGAGACCCTCTCCCGGGTCCTCGACGCCTTCGGCCTCGACCCCGTCACCGCCCTCACCACCACCCCCGCCATCCCCGACGGACTGCTGCGCGAGACCGAGTACCTGACGCATCCGGTGTTCCACATGAACCGGGCGGAGTCCGAGATGATGCGCTACATGCGCCGCCTCAGCGACCGCGACCTGGCGCTGGACCGCGCCATGATCCCGCTCGGCTCCTGCACGATGAAGCTCAACGCCGCAGCCGAGATGGAGGCCATCTCGTGGCCGAACTTCGCCTCCCTGCACCCCTTTGTGCCGGCCGACCAGGCCGAGGGCTACGCCGAACTGATCGACGACCTCGAGGCCAAGCTGTGCCAGATCACGGGCTACGACGCGTTCTCGATGCAGCCCAACTCGGGTGCGCAGGGCGAGTACGCGGGGCTGCTGACGATCCGGGCCTACCACGCCGACCGTGGCGAGGACCGCGACGTGTGCCTGATCCCGACGTCGGCCCACGGCACCAACCCGGCCTCCGCCGCGCTGGCCGGGCTGAAGGTGGTGGCCGTGAAGTCGGCCGCCAACGGCGACATCGACCTCGTCGACTTCGCCGCCAAGGCAGAACAGGCCGGCGACCGGCTCGCGGCGGTGATGATCACCTACCCGTCCACGCACGGCGTGTTCGAGGAGACCGTCCGCGAGGTGTGTGACATCACGCACCGCCACGGCGGGCAGGTCTACATCGACGGCGCCAACCTCAACGCCATGGTCGGGCTGGTCCGTCCCGGGGATCTGGGCGGCGACGTCAGCCATCTGAACCTGCACAAGACCTTCGCGATCCCCCACGGCGGCGGCGGTCCCGGGATGGGTCCGATCGGGGTCAAGGCCCATCTGGTGCCCCATCTGCCGACCGACCCGGCAACGGGCGAGGCGGGCGCGGTCTCGGCGGCGCCGTTCGGATCGGCGTCGATCCTCCTGATCTCCTGGGCCTACATCCGGCTGATGGGCGGGGCGGGGCTGACGCAGGCGACCAGGGTGGCGATCCTGAACGCCAACTACCTGGCAGCCCGGCTGTCGGAGGCGTACCCGATCCTGTTCACCGGCCCAGGCGGCCGGGTGGCGCACGAGTGCATCGTCGATCCGCGCGGCTTCGCCGAGCACGGCGTCACGGTCGACGACGTCGCCAAACGCCTGATCGATCACGGCTTCCACGCCCCCACCATGTCGTTCCCCGTGCCGGGCACGCTGATGGTGGAGCCGACCGAGTCCGAGCCGCTGGCCGAGCTGGACCGGTTCGTCGTCGCCATGCTGGACATCGCACGCGAGGCCCGGGACGTCGCCGAGGGCAGGATCGCCGCGGAGGATTCGCCGCTCCGGCACGCGCCGCACACCACCGAGGACCTCGTCGGGGACTGGGACCGGCCGTACTCCCGCGAGGTCGGGTGCTTCCCGCCGGGTGCGTTCCGCGTCGACAAGTACTGGCCGCCGGTCGGCCGGGTCGACAACGCCTATGGGGACCGCAACCTGGTCTGCGCGTGCCCGCCCTGGGAGGGCACGCCGGAGTGACGGCCGAGGTGGCGGGCCCCGGTCACAGCCGGGCGGTGATCTCCTCGAACAGGCGGGCGGCGACCCTGCGGTAGTGCGAGCCGTCCAGCGGGTACTCGGTCAGGGTGATGGGGCCGTCGGGCTGGACGACCTCGCGCACCAGGTCCTCACCGGCGAGGCCGGCCAGGAGTTGCATGGCGCGGTGGTCGTCCATGGCCTCGGCGAAGACGCGGGACCGGATCGAGTGCAGCGGCACCCGCCCGGGGCCCGGGTAGACGAGGAAGGAGTCGCCGCCCATGAAGCCGCCGCCCGCGCAGGTGTCGAGGAAGGGGTCGATGGGACGCCTCGAGAACTGGGAGTTGTAGAAGTTGAAGCCCCAGTGCAGGAAGCCCGCGGCCCGCTCCAGAAAGAGCTGGGTCCCGATGACACGGCTCCTGCTGCTCGGCATCGCGATGAACCGATTCGCGACTTCTTGGTACTGGGCCACGCAGTAGTAGAGCCAGAAGTCACGGCCTCGGCCGAGGAACGGCGCCGCATGGTTCGTGGCGACGATCGGCAGCTGGACGAGACCATGGTCCAGGAACTCGACGTCACTGAGTGCGTCGGCGACGGTGCAGCCCTCCAGCAGGTCTGCCACCACCTGGTGCGCGGCGGCGTAGCTCGCCCGCTGCCCTGCATCGGGCTCGTCGGACACGTGGAAGACGACGTCGCCTTCCCATTCGGCGTCCAGGAAGCGGCGCAACTCCGGGATGAAGGCCGCCAGGAACTGCCTGTAGGCCGGGTCGGTGGCCCCAACGTCCCAGCCGAAGCGCCGCCGCGGCCCCTCGGGGGTGTTCACGTAGATGGCCGGGGTGGCGTAGGCACCCCACTGTGTGAACAGGTGCGGCAGCTCGATGGTGGTGAACCCGTGCCGACGGCAGATCTCCAGCCAACGCCGCAGCCTGGTGAAGTCGAAGGTGTAGACGCCGTCGGCCAACGTGATGTCGACCAGCTGGGTGGGGAGCCGGTACGTCCCCTCGGCGGTGTCTATCGGCGGGGTCCAGGCCGGCGTCAGGATGGTGTTGGCGCGGATCTCGGCCGCGGCACCGAGGAAGGCGTCGATCGCACGCCAGTGGTCCTCCCCGAACACCTCGTCGCCGTAGTACTGGGCCAGGCCGTCGCAGTGGAACCAGTGCGTGTTGGCGATCGACAGGGGCGGCAGCGCCACCGCCGCCACCCGCAGGGCGACGCCGTGGGTGCCGACGAGCGAGCCGCCCGCCAGCACCCGGATGTCGACGGCCCCATCCAGCGCCGCCGCCTCCTCGGGGACGCCCAGATCGATCCAGAGCGCCCGCCACTGGCCCGCCTGCACGTCGAACGGCACCTCGGCTGCTTGTCGGGAGGGTTCCCCGATCGGCCGCAGCAGGTCCGGGTAGAGCCCGGGCGCATGGTCGAGATAGCCGTCGTCGGCGTCGCCGGGCGCGGCGAACTGCACGGGCACCAGCTCGACGCGGCTCGCGCTGACCCGGACACCGGCTGGGACGTCCACCCGGACGTCGACCGTCGACAGCACGCCGAGCCCGGGCAGGGCCGGCGCCCACACGGCCAACTGCACCGACACCGTCTGGCCCCGATAGGCCACCAGCGGCACACGACCGTCCAGCGGCGACGGGGTGACGTCGTGCCGGACCTTCTCCAGCGAGTCGCACAGCACACTCGCCCACCCGTTGGTGGTGTCCATTCCCGCTTCTCTCCCTCTGACGACTCACCCGGCGGCCCGATCCGGCCGCGTCCCCGATGCATTATGGCCGCCGGACGCCGGCGGCGCCGCCATTGGAGCACGTCCGTGCCCGAGTTTGGTAGTGTGCGCTGCAAGTCGCGCGAGGAGAACCTGGTGAAATTCCAGGGCTGACCCGCAACCGTGAAGGCCCCAGGGGCCAAGCCGGAGCACCGGACGCGACGACAACCTGATGAACCCGTCGAGGACTACGGGGGTTGCGTGCCGACCGGGAATCGGCCACCCCTCCGAAGGCCCATGCCCCGAGAGGTACCACATGTTCCGCCGATTGATCCTCCCCCTGCTGGGCGCGCTCGCGCTCGGCCTGACCGCGCTCGTCGCCCCCCTGACGGCGCACGCCGAGGGCGACTCCAACGACGTCGGCGCCTGCCTGTCCGCCAACAAGGTGTGGCTGCTGGTCGTCACCGACGCAGACAAGGTGCTGGCCAACGAGTGCGTCGGCACCCCGGCCACCGGCACCGAGGCGCTGACCGCCGCCGGACTGGAGCTCGGCCGCGACGGCTCCAACTTCATCTGCGCCATCGGCGGCTACCCCTCGCCCTGCCCGGCCACCTTCAACGGCCAGTTCTGGAACTACTACCAGGGCAAGGCGGGCGCGGAGTACGCCTTCTCGCAGGTCGGCGCCGACGAGGCTAAGCCGGAGCCCGGCACCATCGAGGCCTGGTGCTACAACAAGGCCGACGAGCAGTCCTGCACCCCGCCCTACCTGAAGATCGTCCAGTCCGGCAAGGAGGTCGCCGCCCCCGCGGGTGCCACCGTCCAGGACCTGCCCGTCACCGGCGAGAAGCTCACCCAGGCACCCGCCGAGAAGCCCGCCACCCAGGATGAGGGCAACTCCATGACGATGGCGATCGTGATCGGAGCGGTCGTGCTGGCCGCAGTGGTCGCCGTGCTCATCGTGGCCAGGACCAGGAAGTCAGGCAAGGGCGACGGCGCGGTCGGCGGCCGCTGACCCGATGCCCCGGCTCCTGCCCAGGGTCGCCCCCACCGGGGGCGTGACCGATACCGCAACCCCCTCGGCCGAGTTGCCGAGGGGGTTGCGGTTCGTGCATCCCTGGGCGTGGTGGGGCTGGGCCATCAGCGCCAGCGCCGCGGTCAGCCTCACCACCAACCCGCTGGTGATCGGACTCGTCGCCGCCGCCGTCGTCGCGGTGGTCATCCTGCGCCGCCCCGACACCCCCTGGGCCCGCTCGCTGACGGTCTACCTCCATCTGGCGCTGTTCATCGTCGCCATCCGGATGTTCTTCCAGATCACGATGGGCGGCACCCGCACCGGCGCGGTCATGTTCACACTGCCCTCCATCCAGCTCCCCGACTGGGCGGCCGGGATTCGGCTGGGCGGCCCCGTCACCGTGGACGGGTTCATGTTCGCCCTGTTCGACGCCCTCCGGCTGGCCGCGATGCTGCTCTGCGTCGGCGCCGCCAACTCTCTGGCCAACCCCCGCACGGCACTCAAGTCGGTGCCCGCCGGGCTGCGCGACATCTCCACCGCCGTCGTCATCGCCCTGGCGCTGATCCCCCAGCTGATCGCCTCCCTGCACCGCGTGCGCCGCGGGCAGCGGCTCCGCGGCGGCCGACGACGCGGCCTCGCCGCCGTGCCCGCCACCCTGATCCCGGTGATCGAGGACAGCGTCGAGGCGTCGCTTCAGCTGGCGACGTCGATGGAGGCCCGCGGCTACGGACGCACCCGCCATCCCGACGCGCGTCGGCGCGGCACCTGGCCCCTCCTGCTCGCCCTCGTGGCGATCACGCTCGGCATCTATGTCCTGCTCGGGGTGCCCGCCAGGATGAACGGCATGCTGGGGCTCAGCGGCCCGGCGCTGCTGGCGCTCTGCCTGATCGGGGTGGGGTTCGCCCTGACCGTCCGGGGCATGCGTTCCTCCAGCCGGCAGCTGGGGGTCACCAGGTACCGTCCCGCACCCTGGGGCGGGCCCGAGTACGTGACGCTGGCCTGCGGATTGGCCGGCCTCGCGGTCGTCGGCTACCTCGCCTCGCAGTACGGCGTACCGCAGGTGATGAACCCACCCGCCTCCCCGTTCCGGCCGCCGACGCTCCCGCCGCTCGCCTTGCTGTCGGCGGCATTCCTGGCCGTGCCCGGCCTCGCCACACCGCCGTCGAGGATGGATTGATGATCGAGTTCGACAACGTGACCATCACCCAGCCCGGCGCCGACCGGCCGGTTCTGGACGGCGTCACCGGCCGCATCCGGGAGTCCGACCTGTGCGTCGTCGTCGGTCGCACCGGCTCCGGCAAGTCGACGCTGCTGGGGGCGATCAACTCGCTCGTCCCGGCGACGACGGGCGCCACCATGTCCGGCCGCATCCTGATCGACGGCCGAGACATCACGGGCACCCGCCCACGCGAGCTCGCCGACCTCGTCGGGTTCGTGGGGCAGAACCCGCTGGCCGGATTCGTGACGGACACCGTCGAGGACGAGGTCGCCTACGGCATGGAGCAGCTCGGCGTCGACCCGTCGACCATGCGCAAACGCGTCGAGGAGACCCTGGACCTGATGGGCATCGCCGAGCTGCGCCGCCGCCAGCTCGTCGAGCTGTCGGGCGGCCAGCAGCAGCGCGTCGCCATCGCCGCGGTGCTGGCGGCCCAGCCGCGCGTGCTGGTGCTCGACGAACCCACCTCGGCGCTCGACCCGAACGCCGCCCAGGACGTGCTGTCCGCGATCAACACGCTGGTCTACGACGTCGGGCTGACCGTCGTGCTCGCCGAGCACCGGCTGGAGCGCGTCATGCACACCGCCGACTCCGCAGTCTGGCTTCGCAGCGACGGCCACGCCGTCTTCGGGCCCACCGCCGAGGTGCTCGGCCGGGCCGACGTCCGCCCGCCGCTGGTGGAACTGTCAGGCGTGCTCGGCTGGCCCAGCGTCGCAACCAGCGTCCGCAACGCCCGCCGCAAGGTGCAGGACGAGGGCCCGCACGTGGTGCTGCCGGACCTGCCCAGCGAACCGGTCGCCTGGAGCGACGCCGACCTGACCAGGGTCGTGGAGGCGCGCGGCCTCACCGTCCGCTACGGCTCGCACCTCGCGGTGTCCGCCGACCTCGACCTGCATGCCGGCAACGTCGTCGCCCTGATGGGCCGCAACGGATCCGGCAAGTCGTCGCTGATGTGGGCACTGCAGGGTGCCGTGGCCAGCACCGGGACCCTGTCGATCGCCGGCTCCGATCCGCGGGTCGTCGGCGACGCCGAGGCGCGCACGCTGGTCTCGCTGGTGCCGCAGACACCGTCGGACCTGCTGTACCTGCCGAGCGTCGGAGAGGAGCTCAGCCAGGCGGACTCCGAGTCGCACGCATCCCCGGGCACCACCAGGGCGATCCTCTCCCGGCTGGGGGCAGACCTGCCCGACGACCGCAACCCGCGCGACCTGTCGGAGGGGCAGCGGCTGGCACTCGTGCTCGCCATCCAGCTCGCCGCCCGTCCGGCGGTGGTCTGCCTGGACGAACCCACCCGCGGTCTGGACTACCAGATGAAGCACGAACTCGCCGCCATCGTGCGCAGGCTGGCCGACGACGGCGCCTGCGTGGTGATCGCGACGCACGACGTCGAGTTCACCGCCCAGGCCACAGACCGCTGCATCGTGCTCGCCGACGGCGACGTCGTCGCGGACGGGCCCACCCGGGTCGTGTGCTGCGCCTCCCCCGGCTTCTCGCCCCAGGTCGCGAAGGTCTTCCACCCGCACGACGTGCTCACGGTCGCCGAGGTGTCGGCCGCGCTCGCGGCCCAGGGCCTGGCTAGGACACCGGCGTGAGCCGACCCCGCCCCCGACGCGACGTCGACTGGGCCTCGGGGAGCATGCTCGGGCTTGCGGTCGTGGTCGCGTTCCTCGCGTTCTTCTGGCCCCTGCTCGTGGCGCCGACGGCGACGCTGGACGGCAACGCCCTGTCGCCGTTCATCTTCGCCGCGCTGCTGCCCATCGTGATCGGCATCGTCGTGTCCCAGCTCAGCCGCGGCACCATCGACCCCAAGGCGCTGGCGATGCTCGGCGTCCTGTCCGCACTGGGGGCCCTCAGTCGGCCGCTCGGCGCTGGCACGGCAGGCATCGAGTTCGTGTTCGTTCCGCTCATCCTCGGTGGGCGCGTGTTCGGCCCGACGTTCGGGTTCCTGCTCGGAAGTACGACGCTGCTGACGTCGTCGCTGCTGACCGGCGGCGTCGGCCCGTGGCTGCCGTTCCAGATGATGGCCGCCTCATTCGTCGGGATGGGTGCCGGGTTGCTGCCCGGCGGCAGATCCGACGATTCCCGCCCGCGGTGGGGCAGTTGGGGGGAGATCGCGCTGCTCGGCGCCTACGGTGCCGTGTCCACCGCGCTCTACGGCACGCTGGTCGACCTGTCGTTCTGGCCGTTCAACCTCGGCCTGTCCACCGAACTGAGCTACGTCGCCGGCGCGCCCGTGCTGGAGAACCTGCACCGCTTCCTGCTGTGGAGCCTGGCCACGGCGATGGGCTGGAACCTGGGCCGCGCGATCACGACGGTCGTCACCCTGGTGATCGTCGGCCGCCCGCTGCTGCGCATACTGCGCCGGACCAACCGCCGCGCCTCGTTCGCCCCCGGCTGATCCGGCATCCAAAACTACTTAATCCATCAACTAAACTGGGCTCATGATCCTGAGCGTTGACATCTGGTCCGACATCGCCTGCCCGTGGTGCTTCATCGGCAAACGCCGCTTCGAGACGGCGCTGGCGGCGTTCCCCCAGCGCGACCAGGTGAAGGTGACCTGGCACTCCTACCAACTCGACCCCGAGCTGCCCGAGCGTTCCGAACTGAGCGAGCGCGAGTACCTGTCGCAGCGCAAGGGCTTCCCCCTGGCCCAGGTGAATCAGATGGTCGCACAGATCACCGAGGTCGCGCGCGGCGAGGGCCTGTCCTACGACTTCGACTCGCTGATCCCGGCCAACTCCAGGAAGGCGCACCGGCTGCTGCACGCCGTCAAGCGAGCCGGCCTCGACGTGGGCGCGGTCAAGGAGGCGCTCCTGTCCGCCCACTTCGAGCACGGCGAGGCGACCAGCGACGACGACGTGCTCGCCCGGATAGGTGTCGCCGCCGGCCTCGACGAGGACGCCGCCAGGGCCGCCCTGATCGACCCGGACCTGGAGGCCGCCGTCGCAGACGACATCGAAGAGGCCAGGCAACTGGGCATCAGCGGCGTGCCGTTCTTCGTGCTGCAGGACAAGTACGGCATCTCCGGCGCCCAGCCCGCCGAGCTGTTCTCCCAGGCGCTCGCACAGGTGTGGGACGAGATCAAGCCCGAGACACCGTCGTTCATCACCCTCCCCGGCACCGAGAACGCCCCCGCCTGCGGTCCCGAGGGCTGCGACTGATCCGGCCCGTCGAACCGAAGAGAACGGCCCCGGTGCTCTTGCACCGGGGCCGTGTTCTTCTTCGGGGACGGTCAGATCTTGACGCCCTCGAAGACGGGGCGGGCGTTGTAGATGCCCTCGTCGAGGATCCTCTCGCGCTTGGACACGATGGTCGGGACCAGCGCCTGGCCGGTGACGTTGAGGGCGGTGCGGCCCATGTCGACGATCGGCTCGACGGCCATCAGCAGGCCGACACCCTCAAGCGGCAGGCCGAGTGTGGACAGCGTCAGGGTCAGCATGACGACGGCGCCCGTGGTGCCAGCGGTGGCGGCGGAGCCGAGCACCGAGACGAACACGATCAGGACGTAGTGCCAGATGTTCAACTCGACGCCGTAGAACTGGGCGACGAAGATCGCTGCCAGGGCCGGGTAGACCGCGGCGCAACCGTCCATCTTGGTGGTGGCGCCGAGCGGCACGGCGAAGCTTGCGTAGGAGCGCGGGACGCCGAGGTTGCGCTCTGCGACCTGCTCGGTCACGGGCATCACACCCATGGAGGAGCGGGTCACGAAGCCGAGCGTGATGACGGGCCAGGTGTTCTTGTAGAACTGGGCGACGGGCAGGCCGTTGAGTCTGAGGATCAGCGGGTAGATGACGAGCCACACGATCAGCAGCCCGATGTACAACGTCACGGTGAACACGCCGAGGGAGGCCAGGGCGCTCCAGCCGTAGTCGACGATGGCGTAGCCGACCAGTGCGGCGGTGCCGATCGGGGCGAGGCGGATGACCCACCACAGCACCTTCTGGACGACGGCGAGCGCCGATTCGGTGAAGTTGATGAACCCGTCGGCCTTCTCGCCCACCTTCAGCGCCGCGATGCCGAGCGCGATGGACAAGACGATGATCTGCAGCACGTTGAAGCTCGGGCTGGCGGTGAAGCCGGTCTCGGCCGAGCCGCGGATGCCGACCTGCAGGCCGAAGATGTTGGTCGGAATGAGGCCGGTGAGGAACGCGTTCCAGGCGCCGACGCGTCCGGGCGCCTCGGCGGCGCTGCCGCTGACCCCGGCGGTGAGCCAGGGCCCGGTGACCAGGCCGAGCACGATGCCGACGATGACCGACGCGAAGGCCGTGATCGCGAACCAAACGAGCGTCTGGACGGCGAGTCGGGCCGCGTTGGAGACCTCCCGAAGCCGGGAGATGGAGCTGATGACGGCCGTGAACACCAGCGGCACGACCAGGAGCTTCAGCAGCCCGACATATGAGCTGCCGACCTGGTCGAGGGTCGCGGTCAGCCAGTTGGGGTCCTTCTCCCCGACCGGGCCGATGGCGACTGCGGCCGCGCCGAGCACGAGGCCGGCGACGAGGCCCAGGATGATCTGGACGCTGAACTTGGAGAGTGGGTTCTTCGACGGTGCCTTCTCCGGGAGTTCCTCGGAGGTGGGGGCCTGCTGGGTTGCGGACATGATCCTTCTTCTGTGCATGGGTGGATGCGCCCGGCGACGGTGCGGGCAAGGGGGACGGAAGATCAGCCGCGACAGGCTGCGGAGCGCTGCAGGCACAGGTCGACCCAGGTGCGGGTCACGAGCAGCAGGTCCATGGCGGTATTCCAACATCCGGAAACCGGTGCGGGCAAACGTGCTCGCCGTTGGCGAACGTGGCCCCATCCCTGAAATAGGGCCGCGTCCGTACTCTCTCGCCCGGGGTCAGACGACGATGGTCGTGGCCGCAGGGGCCTCCTTGATGATCCCGACCTTGACCAGGAACTCGCCCATGCGGGCGAAGGCGGCCTGGTCGACGGCGACGCTGACCCGGCCGTCCCGCTTCCACAGTTCGGTCGTCGCAGCCAGCACCGCCTCGGCCGCCTTCCGCTGATCCGCATCCGACAGCGTGGGCACCTGCTTCGCCGTCGCGGTGATCGCCAGCGTCGGATCGTCGACGATGCGCTGCTCGGCCTCCTTCATGGCCCCGGCCAGGCGGGACAGGGTGTCGGTGGGCAGCTTGCCGTCGAGCGTGATGAGCCCGGGCCCGACCAGCGTCGGGTCGGCCGGGTCCTGCACGGGGATCTCTACGACGTCGAGGCCGGCCAGCCGGCACTGGACGGTCTCGTTGTTCGTGTACCCGACGATGGCCTCCACCTTGCCGCCCTGCAGCGCCGCGACCTGCGTGTAGCCGATGTCGGTCAGTTGCACGTCGGCCTCGGTCAGGCCGGCGTTGTGGAGTGCCACGAGCGCGGCGTAGTAGGTGGAGCCGTAGTGCCCGGGGATGCCGATGCGGGCACCCCTCAGATCTGCGAGGGACTTGGCGCCGGAGGCCGCGGGCACGATCACCACACCTGGGAACCGCTGATAGGCGGTCGCGAACGAGCGGAGCCCCGGCGTCTGTGCGGCGGCGACGACGGCCTCGTCGGAGGAGGCGAACACCACTTGTTCGCGTCCTGCGACCAGCGCACCGAACACG
Organism: Arachnia sp.; assembly: GCA_039811745.1. Lineage (GTDB taxonomy): Bacteria > Actinomycetota > Actinomycetes > Propionibacteriales > Propionibacteriaceae > Arachnia. The sequence goes on along the minus strand of JBDHZH010000007.1, from coordinate 30,970 downwards.
TCCTCCTGGGCGCCGTGGTGCCGGACGGTCACGTCCAGGCCCGCCGCGGCGAAGATGCCCTCGTCCAGGCCGACGTAGAACGGCGAGAACTGGACGTTGGGGATGTAGGTGAGGCCGACCGTCAGGGCGACAGGTGCCGCCGACGACCCGGACGGGGACGAGGGCGAACCGGTCGCAGGCTGCGTCGTCGTCTGTGCCGGGCTGCCCCACGAGCAGGCCGCCAGTGCGGCCACGGACAGCGCGGAGGCGCCGAACAGCAGTGAGCGTCTTGTGATCATCAGATGGATTCTCCTTGGAGTCGGCGGACGCTCGCGCGTTCCGCCTTCTGGATGAGGCCCGCCAGCGTCAATGCCACGGCGGCGATGACGACGAGCACCGCGAAGACACCCGTGGTGTCGGTGGCCTCGCGGGAGATGGTGAGCAGGGTGCCGAGGCCGGAGCCGCCGATGACGAACTCCCCGACGATGGCCCCCGTCATGGACAGGACGAACCCTGCCCGGACTCCGGCGAGGATCGCGGGTGCGGCGATGGGCAACTCGATGTGGATCAGTCGCTGCCAGGAGTTGGCGCCGTCGAGCCAGGCGTTCTCGATCATGCGCATGTCGATGCTGCGCAGTCCGACGACTGTGGTGGTGATCATCGGGAAGAACGCGATGATGGCCGCCAGCACGGCGATGGGCAGGGTGCCGTAGCCGATCCACAGCGCCAGGAGCGGCCCCAGCGCCACCAGCGGGACCGTCTGGGAGAACGCGACGAACGGTTCCACGATCGCCGCCAGCCAGCGGGAATGGGAGCCGACGATGCCGAGGACGAGCGCGGTCACCGTCGCCATGAGCGATCCGAGCAGGGCCGCGGCCACCGTCGGCCACAGGTACCGCCACACGGTGCCGTCGAGCGTCCAGGCGACGACGCGGCCCACGACGGCGACCGGGTCGGGCAGCAGCACTGGGGGGATGGCCCCGGTGCGGGTGACCGTGAACCAGACCAGAAGGACCACGATGAGCGCCAGAGCGGCCGGGCGACGTCGCTGGGCACGGCTGAGCGGGCGCGAGCGCGCCGGATACGCGGACCACCAGCCCTGCCGCCTGCGCTTCGCCTGCAGCGCGGGCGAAACGGCCCGCGCCTGCGGCCTCGAAGTCACGAACACCCCGGTCCTTCCGTCAGGTCCCGGGGTGCGCAACGACGATGCCGCGCGGGGCGCGGCCCAACGGCACGACGCCGTCGGCCGCGACGCGCAGGGCATCGCAGCGACGCGTTCCTCCCATCCAGACTCTGACTGTCGGCCTCGGAATTCCACCGAGTCAACCTGTTGGGGCGTTCGCCCCGCGAGGGTCGCGGGCTGTGACCGCCGGTTCGGACTTTCACCGACCCCGGAACACGTTCTGCGGCAAAGCGTATCACCGGGCAATGGAGCCGTCTCGACCGGCCCCTCGCCCTGGGGAAACACTCCCCCGGGCCAGCGCGGCTGAGCCTCAGCCCTCCCAGAACACCTGGTCCACCACATGGGTGGCGCGGCGCATTAGGCGCTTGGTCTCCTCGACGAGTTGCGAGGTCTGGCCTGCCGGGTGGCCCATCAGATCGGCAACGGTGGCGAGGTCGCGCAGGTCGGAGGGGAACGCGTCGCTTGCCCTGCCGCGGGCGAGCATGACGACGTCCCGCAGCTGGCTGGCATGGCGCCAGGCCTCCCGGAGGTCGACGGCCTGACCCTGCGTCAGGATGCCTGCGTCCTCCAGCGCCTGAAGCGCCTCCAGCGTGGATGTGGTGCGCAGAGCGGGCACGGCATGGCCGTGCTGCAGCTGCAGGAGCTGCACCGTCCACTCGACGTCCGAAAGGCCGCCCTTGCCCAGCTTCAGGTGACGCTCCCGGGGAATGCCCCGCGGGATGCGCTCGGACTCCATGCGCAGCTTGAGCTTGCGGATCTCGAGGACCTGCGCCACCGTCAGGCCGCCCGCAGGGTAGCGGATCGGGTCGACCAGACGGACGACCGCCTCGGCCAGGCCGAGGTCCCCGGCCCCCGGCCTGGCGCGGAGCATGGCCTGCGCCTCCCACGTCGCCGACCACTTGCCGTAGTAGGCGGCGTACGACGCCACGGTTCGGACCTGCGCGCCGTCCTTGCCCTCGGGCCGAAGATCGCTGTCCAACTCGAGTGCCGGGTCCGGCCCCGGGCGTCCGAGGATGTCGGCGGCCCTTCGCACGAGGTTGGTCGCCGCGGCGACGGCCTCGGGGCCGGCGTCATCGGCGACGACGTACATGAGGTCCGCATCCGACGCGTAACTCATCTCACGTCCGCCCCAGCGGCCCAGCGCCACCACCCCGACGGGTGGTGCATCGACGTCCCGGCGGGCGATGGCCAGCGCCGCGTCGATGGAGGCCGCGGCGAGGTCGGAGAGCCAGCGCCCGGTCATCTCCAGCCTGATGTTGCCGAGCACGTCCGCCAGACCGATCCGGCACAGCTCCGCCCGCCTGAGCGCCCGCACCGACAGGATGGCGCCCTCGGCGTCGTCGTGCCGGCCGGCGGCCCGCAGCATCGCGGCGGTGATGGCTGCCGCGTCCCGGGGCTGCAGTTCCTCGTCGGAGGCCAGCAGCTGGACGGTCTCGGGAGCGCGCTTGAGCAGGTCGACGACGTACCGGCTGGACGAGCAGACCCGCGCCAGCCGCGGCGCCATCCAGCCCTCGTCGCGCAGCGCCCGCAGGTACCAGCTGGTGGCTCCCAGCGCGTCGGAGAGTTGCCGGAAGGCGAGCAGCCCGAAGTCCGGATTGGGGCCCTCCGCGAACCACCCCAGCATCGCTGGCATCAGCTGCCGCTGGATCTCCGCCGTTCGGGTGCTGCCCGTCGTCAGTGCACGGATATGGCCGAGCGCGGACTTGGAGTCGTGGAAACCGAGCGCCCGCATCCGGGTCTCGGCCGCCTCCGTCGTCAGGCGCAGGCCCTCGGCCGGGATCGCGCTGACGGCATCCAGGAGGGGCGAGAAGAAGATGCGCTGCTGGAGCCGCTTGACCTGCCGGCTGCTCGCGCGCCAGCGGGTGGTCAGTTCGTCCGGCGCCAGCGACATCGCCCGCGCGACCAGCGCCAGCCCCTCGGGTTCCTCGGGCAGCAGATGGGTGCGCCTGAGGTGTCGCAGCTGGATCCGGTGTTCGAGCACCCGCTGGAACCGGTAGGCCTGCTCCATCGCCTGCCCGTCGGCACGGCCCACATAGCCGGCAGCGACCAGCTGGTGCAGCGCCTCGAACGTGCCTCGTGCCCGGATGCGGTCGTCGGCCCGTCCGTGGACGAGCTGCAGCAGTTGCACGGAGAACTCGACGTCGCGCAGCCCGCCGACACCGAGCTTGATCTCCCTGTCCGCCTGCTTGGGCGGGATCAGCGAGACCACCCGCTGCCGCATGGCCCGCACCTCCGCCAGGAAGCCCTCGCGTTGGCCGGCCTGCCACACCAGCGGCGCCACCATGTTGCAGAACGCCTGCCCCAGCTCCGCGTCGCCCGCGGCCGGGCGCGCCTTGATGAGGGCCTGGAACTCCCAGTTCTTCGCCCACTTCGCGTAGTAGGCCCGGCAGGACTCCAGCGTCCGCACCAGCGGCCCCGCATTGCCCTCAGGCCGAAGCGCGGCATCGACCTCCCAGATCGTGCCCTCCGCGGTGTGGGCGGAACAGATGCGGGCAACCGCCGCGGCGAGCCTGGTCCCGATGGCCATGGCCTCGGCCACCGCGACACCGTCGGCCGGTTCCGCGACGTGGATCACGTCGACGTCGGAGACGTAGTTGAGCTCTCCCGCGCCGGTCTTGCCCATGGCGACGATGGCGAGCCGCACCCGCTCCCAGCCGGGCACCTCAGCCCTGGCATGCGCGAGCGCGAGCGCCAGCACCGCATCCGCCACGGCGGTGAGCTCGGCCGCCACCAGATCCACCGCCGCGAGGGGATCCGGAGCAACCAGATCCCTCGCCGCGATCTCGCACAGCGCCGCATGGTGCGCTCGACGCAGGGCGTCCGCGTTGCCCTCGATGACACCGTCGGCGGCCCCCACCCGAGCCTCGAAGAAGGCCCGCCACTCCCAGGTGGATCGGTGCGTCCGGGCCTCCCGCAGAAGAACGGCCTCGGCCGGGTACCGCACGAGGTACCGGGCCAGGACGTCGGAGGCGCCGAGCACGGCCATGGTTCGCCTCAGCCAGGCCCGGTCCCCGGCGATACCCTCGACGACATCGGGCGCCTGCTCCCACATGCCGACCAGCGCGGTCAGCGCCCGGTCGCGGTCCGCGGCGTCCTCGAACGCGTCCAGCGGCACCGGCGGCGCGGCACCCAGCGCATCGGCCCAGCGTTCCCACGCGCGCGCAGCGGCGCCCGCCGAGGCGAAGCCCCGCCTGGCGAAGTCACCCGTCGTCGTGGAGACCCTGTTCACGCTGCCAACAGTAGTGTGGGGCCGTGTTCAAGCCCACGCCCGTCATCGTCCGAGCCGTGACGGACCTCGCGACAGTGCTGGGCGACGATGGTGCCCGGATCGCCGCCGTCCTCGACGCCGAGATGGCGAGGAAGCGTCCGGACCTGACCGAGGTCCTCCTCGACGCTGCCCGGGCCGCCTCCGGGCAGGGCGCATCGCTGCCCGGCCCGCTGACCGCCGCGGCAGTGCGTGCCGGCTGCGCACTGCTCGGCGAACGCCACCCGGGGGCGACGATCGAGGTCAGGGTCCCGCCGTGGGCGGCCGTGCAGATCGGCTTCGAGTCGGGTTCGCGTCACACCCGCGGCACGCCGCCGAACGTCGTGGAGATGGACCCCGGGACCTTCGTTGCCCTCGCCACCGGCGACCTCGCCTGGGCCGACGCCGCGGATCGGCTGCGCGTCTCAGGCGCCCACGCCTCCGAGGCCGCCCGGGCCTTCCCCCTCTGAGCCCCCGCTCGCTCGACCACGGGGGTGCAGTCCCGCCCGACGCATCGGGAATAAGGATCAGAGGACGCGGATGTGGCGGTCCAGCTCCCAGGGCGTGACCTGGTTGCGGTACGCCTCGAAGTCGTCGCGCTTGTTGCGCATGAAATACTCGAACACGTGCTCGCCGAGCGTGTCGGCGGCAAGTTCGCTGTTCTCCATGAGACGCAACGCCTCCTCCAGGTTCCTCGGCAGCGACTCGATTCCGAGCGAGCGGCGTTCCCTGTCGGTCAGCCGCCAGACCTCGTCCTCGGCCTCCTCCGGCAGCGGGTACTCCCCCTCGATGCCTGCCAGGCCGGCGTTCAGCATCAATGCGTAGGCCAGGTAGGGGTTCACTGCGGCGTCCGGTGCCCGGTACTCGATGCGCGCGGACGAGGAGGACTTGCCGGGGCTGAACTGCGGCACCCGGATCAGCGCCGACCTGTTCGCACGGCCCCAGCAGGCATACGTCGGGGCCTCGTCGGCGCCGCTCAGGCGCTTGTAGGAGTTGACCCACTGGTTGGTGACGGCCGTGATCTCCGGCGCGTGGCGCAGCAGGCCCGCGATGAAGTGCTTGGCCGTCTTCGAGAGGCTGTACTCGTCCGAGCCGTCGTAGAAGGCGTTCGAGTCACCCTCGAACAGCGACATGTGCGTGTGCATGCCCGAGCCGGCGTGCTGCGCGAAGGGCTTGGGCATGAACGTGGCATGGATGCCCTGGCCGACCGCGACCTCGCGGATGACCACGCGGAACGTCATGATGTTGTCGGCCATGGTCAGGGCGTCCGCGTAGCGCAGGTCGATCTCGTGCTGGCCGGGTGCGGCCTCGTGGTGGCTGAACTCCACCGAGATGCCCATCTGCTCGAGCATCGTGATGGCGTCGCGGCGGAAGTCGGTGCCCTCGCCGAGCGTGGTGTGGTCGAAGTAGCCGCCGTCGTCCAGGGGAATGGGCGGGTTCAGCTGGCTGAGCAGGAAGAACTCCACCTCGGGATGGATGTAGTACGTGAAACCGAGGTCCGCGGCCCTGCCGAGCGCCCGCTTGAGCACGTGCCGGGGATCGGCGAAGCTGGGCGAGCCGTCGGGAAGGCGGATGTCGCAGAACATGCGGGCGGTGCCGCGCTCGGCCCGCCGCCACGGCAGGACCTGGAATGTGGAGGGATCCGGGTGCGCCACCATGTCCGACTCGTAGACGCGCGCGAAGCCCTCGATGGCCGAGCCGTCGAACCCGACGCCCTCTGCCAGGGCACCCTCCACCTCGGCCGGTGCGATCGCAACCGACTTGAGCGACCCGAGCACGTCGGTGAACCACAACCTGACGAACTGGATGTCGCGTTCCTCCATCGAACGGAGCACGTACTCGGTCTGCCTGTCCATGGGGTCAAGTGTGCCCGTTCGTCTGGCCCTGCGCATCGCGCGGCGCCGCAACCGACTCCCGGATTGTCAGCCGCGGGCTGATGACGACGCGATGGGCGGGCCTGTCCGGATCGGCCATGCGCTCGGCCAGCAGCGCGACTGCGGCGCGCCCGATGGACTCGCGCGGAGGCCGGACCGCGGTGAGCGGCGGATCGAAGAGGCCCGCGACCTCGTCGTCGTAGGCGACGATCGACAAGTCGCGGGGCACTTGCACCCCGTGGCTCTCGAGGATCTGTGCCACCGCCATCGCCTCCCGGTCGGCGTGGACCAGCAGCGCCGTCAGCCCCTGCGCCAGCGCACTCTCGACGGCTTCGGCGACGGGTGCCGGACGACTCCTGTCGAGCGGCAGTTCCCAGCCGACGGCCACCAGGCCCGCAGTGGTGAGTGCCTCGCGCCAACCTTCGGTGATGGCCGCCGCGTGCGGGCTGCCGGAGTGGGCGATGAGCCCGATGCGGCGATGTCCGGCCGCCAGCAGGTGGGCGACGGCGGCCTCGGCACCGCCCGCGTGGTCGGAGGTGACGGACTCCGCCGGGCAGCGGCCGGACGGCAGGCGCCCCTCGCGTTCCACCAGCACGGCGGGGATCCCTCGTTCCGCCAGCCATCCGAGGAGTTCCGACGTGGCCCCGGCGTCGACGTCGGGGGCAAGCAGGAGCGCGTCGGCACCCCCTTCGAGAAGACGCTCGACCTCGGCCCGTACGTCGCCCGCACCGTAGGCCGTCCCGCGCAGGACCAGGCCGAGGCCCCGGGCTCCGGCCTCCACCTGGGCGCCCTCGACGATGCCGGGCCAGTAGTAGTCGAGGGAAGGCACCAGCATTCCGATCGTCACGTGCCGCCCGGGCTGGGTCTCAGGTTCCTCGCCCCGGACGGCGGCGACGGCGACCACTCCACCGTGGACCCGCCGAAGCGCACCGTCGTCGACGAGTTCGTTCAGATCCCGGCGGATGGTGACCGGCGAGACGCCCAACCTCTGGGCGAGGTCAGTCACCCGCGCCATTCCCAGCCGCGCCACCTCTTCCAGGATCCGGGCGCGACGCCCCTCGGGCAGCATCCCCATCGCTGTTCACCGCCTTCCGTCACGCATGAACCAAGCGAACCAGGTGAACCAAGCCGTGCATTGGCCCAAGTGATCGTTCATATCTATACTCAACCATAATCAATCAATTGCGTTCATGGCCACTGCGGACGACAAGACCTGTGGAACCCCACTTCCTCCGCGAGCCGGCGGCCCGGCGCAGGAATCCCGACCGGGTGGCGTGCCGACACCCCCAGACCACGGAGGCAAGATGATCCTCGACGAGTTCGGACTCGACGGCCGGGTGGCGCTGGTCACCGGCGCCACCCGGGGCCTCGGACAGGCCATGGCCATCGCCCTGGCCGAGGCCGGCGCCGACGTCGCGCTGCTCGGCTCGACCAGCCCCGCAACCGAGACCGCCCGAGCCGTCGAGGCGGTCGGCCGACGGTCCCTGATGCTGGTGCAGGACCTGACCGCGGCCACCGTCGGCGACCTCGGCGCCCTCGTCGACGACGTCGTGCGCGAACTCGGCCGGATCGACATCCTCGTCAACAACGCCGGCATCATCCGCCGCACCCCTGCCGTCGACTTCTCCGAGAAGGATTGGGACGACGTCGTCCAGGTCAACCAGAAGGCCGTCTTCTTCCTGTCGCAAGCCGCAGCCAGGGCGATGATCGCCCGCGGCGACGGCGGCAGGATCATCAACACCGCCTCGCTGCTCAGCCACCAGGGCGGCATCCTGATCCCGTCCTACACCGCCTCCAAGAGCGCGGTGGCCGGCCTCACCAGGGCCATGGCGAACGAGTGGGCACCGCACGGGATCACCGTCAACGCCATCGTGCCCGGCTACTTCAACACCGACAACACGTCTGCACTGCGAGCCGACGAGAAGCGCTACAACTCCATCCTCGAACGCATCCCGGCCGGACGCTGGGGCAACCCGGAGGACCTGGCCGGTGCCGCGGTCTTCCTCGCATCCCCCGCCTCCCGCTATGTCACCGGCCACCTGCTGGCCGTGGACGGCGGCTGGCTCGCCCGCTGACCACGACCACGCACCGACACGACAAGACACGAACCGAACAAGGAGCACACCATGGAGAACCGCTACGCCTGCGCCCCCGAGCACGTCGCCGGGATGGGAACCGCCGAACTGAGGTCGCGATTCCTCGTCGAGGACCTCTTCACCGACGGTGAGGTGAAGTTCGTCTACAGCCACTACGACCGCATCATCCTCGCCGGCGCCGTCCCCACCGACTCGCCGCTGCCCCTGCCCACGCCGGAGGCCCTGCACACCGAGCATCTCTTCGACAATCGTGAGGCGGGCATCATCAACATCGGCGCCGACGCCGAGGTCACCGTCGACGGCACCACCCATGTCCTGCCCAACAAGGGACTCCTGTACGTCGGGCGCGGCACCAAGGAGGTCACGTTCGCGGCGCCCGGCCGCTTCTACCTCTACAGCGCGCCCGCCCACAAGGAGTACCCCACCACACTGGTCGGGCCGGATCAGGGCAACGTCCTGCACCTCGGCGAACAGGAGACGTCCAACGCCCGCACGCTTCGCCAGCTGCTGTTCAACGGGGAGGTCAAGAGCTGCCAGGTGATGATGGGCGTCACGACGCTGGAGCCGGGCAGCATGTGGAACACCATGCCGGCCCACACCCACGACCGTCGCATGGAGGCCTACCTCTACTTCGACGTCGCCGACGACGCCCGCGTCATCCACCTGATGGGAGAGCCCACCGAGACCCGCCACCTGGTCGTCGGCAACGAGCAGGCCGTCATCTCACCCAGCTGGTCCATCCACTCCGGTGTCGGCACCAGGGCCTACTCGTTCGTCTGGGCCATGGCAGGCGAGAACCAGGTGTTCACCGACATGGACCCCGCGCCCGTCACCGACATGCGCTGACGGTGCGGTGATAATGGGGGCGTGAGCCAGCCCGGATGGTACCCCGACCCCCAGGGGTCGGGGCGACCCCGGTACTGGGACGGCCACGCCTGGGCCCCGGCGACGGACGGCGGGAAGCCGGGCGACGAGGAGCCCGGGAAGGGCCGCGGGCCCGTCATCGGGCTGGTCCTCGGCCTGATCGCGGTCGTCGTCGTGGTGGCGCTGCTGATCGTGCAGCCGTGGCGCGACGACCCGTTCGCACTCCCCACGGACAACCAGACGGCCAGGCCGACCGGCAGCCAGTGGAACGAGCTCGAACCTACCGAGACACCCACGTCCCCGCTCCCCACCGACGGCCAGGGCAGGCCCATCGCGTGCCCCTTCGTGGAGGGGGGCGATCTTCGGCCATCCGGCGACGTCTACGCCTCCGGCGGCGCCGCATACACGGGCGTCAAGGGCTGGGCCGACGGCGGTGGCTGGACCATAGACTTCGCCTCCGAACGGTCCGGGCAGGTCGACACCGTCGCCTCGACCGGGACTGTGACGTGGGTCGCCATCACCGCGATCGGGCGGCTCGACACGAAACAGTTCGGCCCCGACGCCCGCACCGCCGCCACCCAGGTGTCCGACTGCCTTTCCAGTTCCTACTTCTACAGCTCGCTGGACCACAGGGAGGGCCTGGAGAGCCATTCGTTCTCCACCGGCGACGGCCTGACCGGCTGGCTGATCCGGGAGAACTACTGGAACCAGCCGGGCTGGCCCGTGACCGGTGACGAGGTCGTCATCGTCGTGCTCGATGTCGGCGATCCCGCCCACCTCGTTCTGTTCCACTCGCAAGCGCCGATCGAGGACCAGAAACGCAAGGACCTCGTCTTCAAGGCACTGGAGTCGCTGCGGCGTCGCTGACGGGCGCCCACGTAGCATGGTGGGCATGTCCGCACCCGGTTGGTACCCAGACCCCTCAGGCCAGGGCCAGTTCCGCTACTGGGACGGACATGCCTGGACGTCCCAGGTGACCGGGGGCTCCTCCGCCCCTGCCTCCCCACCGGGCAGCAGGAAGCCGTGGCTGTGGTTCGCGCTCGCAATGGTCGTCGTCGGAGTGCTCGTGGTGGTGCTGGTCTGGAAGCCTGCGCAGCTCCTCGGCACGGCCAAGGAGGACCAGAACTCCGCACGCCCCACCGGCAGCCAGTGGAACGAGCAGGAACCGACGAACACCCCGACGGTGCCGGAGGACACGGGCAAGGGGCAGATCATCGACTGCCCGCAGAACAGCCTCGACGCACGCAGCGCCATCGACTCCGACGGTCGGATGCGCGGCGGCGGACTCTCGTTCGTCGCCAGGAAGGGCTGGCGGGCCGAGAACGTCTTCATGCCGTGGCTCTACGACCACAACTCCCAGATCAAGACCATCGCGCCCGGCTGGATGAGCAACATCAGCGTCGGCCTCGTGAAGACGTCGGAGGGTTTCACGGCGCCCAGGCAGGCGGCCGAGTCGTTGATGAGCTGCATGGCCTCGTCCGACCTCTACATGGGGTTCACCGGCCGCGAGGACTTCCGCAACCAGCAGTTCACGCTGGATGGCAGGTCGGGCTGGCGGATCACGGCAGACGTCTACGTCGACAACCAGGGTGCCATCAAGGGCGACGTCGTCGACATCATCGTGCTCGACACAGGACGCACCGACGGGTTCTCCGTCTTCATCTCCTGCGCCACGATTGACAACAAGGTGAACCTGGGCGAGGTCGCCGAGGCCACGGACTCCCTGCGGGTGGAGTAGCCGTCCCGGAATCGCCGCGGCCCCCCGCCGCGCCGACGATAGTATGCCTCCCATGACTGCACCCGGTTGGTACCCAGACCCCCAAGGCGGCCCCCGACGGCGCTACTGGGACGGCACCCGTTGGACCGAGTACACCGATCAGGGCACCGGCGGAGCCCCGCAGCAGCCCCAGCAGCCCCAGCAGGGTGCCTATCCCGGCCAGCAGCAGACACAGCAGGGCGGCTATCCCGGCCAGCAGCAGCCCCAGCAGGGCGGCTACCCCCAGCAGCCCCAGGGAGCCTACGGGCAGCAGGTACCCGGCGGCTATGGGCAGCAGGGGCCCTACGGCCAGGGGGTCCCGGGGCAGCAGCCGCCGGCCAAGCCCAAGGGCAACGGCCCGTTGTGGATCGCACTGGGCGTGGCCGTGGTGCTGATCCTCAGCATCGGCACCTGGTTGCTGTTCTTCCGCCCCTCGAACAACGTGGCAGTCCCGCCTGCGTCCACGCCCGCGACGACACAACAGACCACGCAGGAGACCACCCCCGCCGAGACGACCACCGTTCCTTCGGACACGCCCACCGACCAGGCATCCACCCCCGCGCCCGGGATCCCCAGCCCCGGCGACGCTCTCCAGCCACTGGCGAACTGCCCAGGGAGCGCGGCGGACGCCAAGGGCGAACTCGGAACCGACGGCCGGATCACGGCCGCGAGCGGCATGAGCATGCCCCAGGTCTCCGGCTTCACGCCCGGGCCGCTCCAGTTCCCCTGGATCCACGGATCGAACTCCCAGTTCAAGAAGTACACCGACCCGGACTGGGTCGCAGCCATGCAGGTCGGCAACCTCGAGGCGTCCGAGGGCTTCACAGACCACGCGACCGCCGGCGTCCGCCTTGCCCAGTGCTTCCTCGGCACCACCGATTACGGGTACCCGTCTGCAACAGTCCACGCCTACGACTCGAACCCCACAGACAAGGTCACCTACGTCGACGTCGACTTCGACGTGCCGGGCGGGGGCCCGATCACGAAGGACCGCATGACGTTCGGCACCTTCGAGATCGGCGGGAAGCTGCACGTCATCGTCACCATGGTTCCCGACAACGATCCGGGCACCTACGACGCCGTCCAGAAGGCCCTCAACGACCTCTCGGTGCAGTGAGCATGGTCCAGATCACCCTCGACGGCGGGCAGTCGGGCATCCGCACGCTGGTCACCAACGGAGATGTCACGGTCCCCGGCCCGTCGTTCAGCGGCATCCGCAGTGACCTGCCCCTGCTGGACCAATTGGCCGAGTTCCTCACCGCAACCCTCGGCGGGGACAGGGCGGAGTTGGTTGCCGGCGGTGTGTCCGGCCTCGGCCCCGACGACTCCGCGGCCCGGCTCAAGCGGCTGCTCGGGAGCCGGGTCGAGTCCGTGCTGCTGGCACACGACTCGACCACCAGCTACCTCGGCGCCCTCGGGGTGTCCGACGGAGCCGTCGTGGCTGCAGGGACGGGCGCCGTGACCCTCGCCGTCGGGCCGGCCAGGGTGTTGCGCGTCGACGGCTGGGGGCACCTGCTCGGCGACCTCGGCTCCGGGTTCTGGATCGGTCGGGAGGCACTGTCGGCCGTACTGGCCGCCTTCGACGGCCGGGGCCCAGCCACCAGTCTCACGGACCGGGCCCTGGAGGAGTTCGGCGACCTGTCGAGGCTCTACCTGGAGATCCAGGCGGATCCCTCGCGGGTGAAGCGGATCGCGTCCTGGGCCAGGACGGTGTCCGAGCACACCGCCGACGGCGACATCGTGGCGCGTTCCATCTCCGAGCGGGCCGGGCGGCTGCTCGCCGACAGTGTCGCGGCCGGGCTGCGCGCCGTTGGTGCGGCTCCCCGCGCGAGCCACGTCGGCAACGTCTTCCTCAACCCGGTGGTGAACGGTGCGTTCCATGCCCACCTGTCCGCGCTGTTGCCCGATGTCGAGATCCTGGAACCCGAGGGGTCGGGGCTCGACGGCGCAGCACGCCTCCCACAGGTTCCGGAAGGCTCCCCCCTCGGGGCACTGATCGACCGCGCGTAGGCACCCCGGGGAGGGGTCATAGACTGGGCGCCGTGAGCCGAGTCGCCCCCTACCCCGTCAGCCCCCGCCGTGACGTCCCGAAGTCGATCAGGCGCCCCGAGTACGTCGGGCGTCCCGGCCCCCGGCCGTACCGAGGGTCGCACGTGCAGACCCCCGACGTCATCGAGGCGATGCGCGAGTCGGGCCGGATCGCGGCCGATGCCATGCACGAGGCGGCCCGCGCCATCGCGCCGGGCGTCACCACCGACGCGCTGGACGCCATCGCCCACGAGTACATGCTGGACCACGGCGCCTACCCGTCCGCCCTCGGCTACCGGGGCTTCCCGAAGTCGATCTGCACGTCGGTGAACGAGGTCATCTGCCACGGCATCCCAGACGCCCGCCCCCTGGAGGACGGTGACTTGGTCAAGATCGACGTCACGGCCTTCAAGAACGGCGTCCACGGCGACAACTGCGCCACCTTCTTCTGCGGCGACGTCGACGAGGAGTCCCGGCTGCTCACGGAACGCACCAAGGAATCCCTGGACAGGGCGATCAAGGCGGTGCGCCCCGGGCGTCCGATCTCCGTGATCGGGCGCGTCATCGAGTCCTACGCAAAGCGGTTCGGCTACGGCGTCGTCCGCGACTACACGGGCCACGGCGTCCACACCGCCTTCCACTCCGGCCTCGTGATCCTCCACTACGACGAGCCGCGGCTCGACACCATCATGGAGGTCGGCATGACCTTCACGATCGAGCCGATGCTCACCCTGGGCGATCCCGAGTCCGACGTGTGGGCCGACGACTGGACCGTTGTCACCGTCGACAAGTCCCGCTGCGCCCAGTTCGAGCACTCGCTTGCGGTCACCCCGACCGGCGCCGAGATCCTCACCGTCCCGTCGAATCCGATCTGAGGCGACAGGTCCACTACACTGGGCTGCGGACGAGTCGGCCAGATGATCGCGGCGCAAGCGCCGAGGAAAGTCCGGACTCCACAGAGCAGGGTGGTGGGTAACGCCCACCCGGGGTGACCCGCGGGAAAGTGCCACAGAAAGCAGACCGCCCGGCGCGAGCCGGGTAAGGGTGAAACGGCGGTGTAAGAGACCACCAGCACCCGGGGTGACCCGGGTGGCTCGGCAAACCCCACCCGGAGCAAGGCCAAGAAGGCCGGCCAAGGCCGGCTGCGGACACCGTTCGAGCGCTGCTCGCGCGAGGTGCCCGGGTAGGCTGCACGAGCCCGTCGGCAACGGCGGGCCAAGATGGATGATCATCCTTCGACAGAATCCGGCTTACCGGCCGACTCGTCCCCCGAACTCCACCCTGACTTGGGACTTTCGGATGAATGACCAGCCGTAACTCCCAAGTGGAGCAATCAGGACGCCGCGATCGGGGGGATACGCCCGGCCCAGGGGTCGGCGGCCTCCAGGTCGGCGGCGAGCCGCAGCAGCACGTCCTCGCGGCCCGTTCTGGCGCCGAGCATGATGCCGAACGGCAACTCCACACCGTCGACGACCGCCGAGTGCAGCGGGACCGAGATCGACGGCGCGCCGATGATGTTCCAGGTGGATGTCCAAGGGGTGTAGCGGCACTGGTCGACGAAATCGGCGTACGGGTCGGCGTCGTTGCGGATCGACCCGATCCTCGCGGCCGGCCACGCGAGCGTGGGTGAGAGGACGACGTCGACGTCCGCCCAGGCGATCGCGGCCCGGCGCTGCAGCATCTGGCCGTTGGCGATGGCGTTGGCGTACCCGACCCCCGAGACCTCCTTTGCACGCGCGCGCATCCACCGGGTGAGGGGCACGAGACGGTCCTCCATCGGTTCGGGCACCGGCGCCTGCCCCGCCATCACCGACCAGACGTCGAGGAACGGGTCCCAGTCCGCCTGTCCGAACGGCACACCCACGGGGGTGATCGCGTGACCCTGGTGCCCCAGCACGGCGACCGCCCGATCGACGGCAGCAAGAGCCTCGGGATGGACCTCGGTGTCCTTGCCGACGATCGGCTCAAGCAGCACCCCGATGCGCAGGGGCTCCGCCCTCCCCTCCGCCAGCACGTGGGCGAGGTAGCCGCCGGCGAGCCGTGGCAGGAGCCGGTCGTCCCCCGGCCAGGGCGCACACAGGACGTCGAGCGCCAGCGCCTGGTCGGCGACGGTGCGTGTCAGGGCGCCCTGCGTCGACAGCGCCGCGCCCTCGACACCGTGCGGCCCGCTCGAGATCCTGCCACGCGTGACCTTGAGGCCGACGAGCCCGCAGGCGCCGGCCGGGATGCGGATGGACCCACCGCCGTCGGAACCGTGCGCCATCGGCACGATCCGCGCCCCGACCGCCGCCCCAGCGCCGCCCGAGGAACCACCCGGCGACCTGGTCGGGTCCCACGGGTTGATCGGCGGGGGCGCGATGTCGGTCTCGGTGTAGGCGGGCAGGCCGAACTCAGGTGTGGCCGTCTTGCCGACCATGATCGCCCCGGCACGCTCCAGCAGGGTCACGACGCCGTCGTCGACGTCCGGCACGAACCCCGCCAGCGCCGCGGACCCGGCCTGCATCGGCACCCCTGCCACCATGGCAAGGTCCTTGATCGGTACGGGCACACCCGCCAGCTGCGGGACCTCCCCCTCCCTGATGCGACGATCACAGGCCCATGCCTGCGCCATGGCCCGCTCCGCCGCGACGTGCGTGAACGCGTGGACTTCGCGGTTGGCCATGCGCGCCAGGACGGCCTCTGTGAGGTCTACTGCAGTCGTCTCCCGGGAGCGGATCGCCGAGACCATCTCGACGGCGGATCGATCGACGACGGGAAGGCTGTCCGAGGCGGTCACCGGCCCAGCGTACGCGACCGGCGTGGAGGTCGTCGGGTGGGCCATGCCGGGAC
The DNA here is from genome assembly GCA_039811745.1 of Arachnia sp. GTDB lineage: Bacteria > Actinomycetota > Actinomycetes > Propionibacteriales > Propionibacteriaceae > Arachnia. Next base: position 15,117 of record JBDHZH010000007.1, on the reverse strand, counting down.
CGCTACGATTTCCACGGCCCACAAACCTCCCGAGAAGGAGCAACCGACATGTCCGAGGCACCCATCCGCATCGCAATCGCCGGGTACGGCAACCTCGGCCGCGGCGTCGAGACCGCACTCGGCAGGAACCCGGACATGGAACTGGTCGGGATCTTCACGCGTCGCGATCCCGCCTCGATCACCCCCCTCGGCGAGGGTGTTCCCGTGTGCGCCTGGAGCACGCTCCCCACCCGCCGCGACGACATCGACGTGCTGATCCTGTGCGGCGGGTCGGCATCCGACCTGCCGGAGCAGGGCCCGGAACTGGCGGCGCTCTTCAACACCGTCGACAGCTTCGACACGCATGCCCGCATCCCCGAGCACTTCGCGGCCGTCGACGCCGCCGCCACCGCCGCGGGCACCACAGCGCTCATCTCGTGCGGCTGGGATCCGGGCATGTTCTCGATCAACCGCGTCTACGGCGAGGCACTCCTCCCCGACGGTGACACCTACACGTTCTGGGGCCGCGGCCTGAGCCAGGGCCACTCGGACGCGATCCGCCGCATCGCGGGCGTCGTCGGCGGCGTGCAGTACACCGTCCCGTCGGTCGAGGCGGTCGAAGCAGTCAGAAGCGGCTCACGCCCGACCCTGTCCACCAGGCAGAAGCACACCCGCGAGTGCTTCGTGGTCCTGGCGGACGGCGCCGACGCCGACGCCGTCCGCGAGCAGATCGTCACGATGCCGCACTACTTCGACGAGTACGACACCACCGTCACGTTCATCTCCGCCGAGGAGCTGGCGCGTGACCACGCGACCATGCCCCACGGCGGCTTCGTGATCCGAAGCGGCGAGACCAGCGAGGGCATCTCCCAGGTGATCGAGTACCGGCTGACCCTCGACAGCAACCCGGAGTTCACCTCCAGCGCGTTGGTCGCATTCGCCCGTGCCGTGCACCGGATGCACGGCGCCGGACAGACCGGTGCAAAGACGGTTCTTGACGTGCCGCCGGCGCTGTTGTCGCCCCGCCCCGCCGCCGAACTGCGAGCCGAACTGCTGTAGAGCCCGCCCGGTCGCGTGCGCCAAATCGCTCGACGTCGCCGACGTCAGTTGGGTTCGCTGAAGGTCAGCTCGCCCTTGATGATGTCGACCTTGTCGAGCCGCACCCGCAGGTGCTCGCCGACCTCGCCGGGTCTGGCCCTGAGCGTCGCCTCGATCGCCGGGTCGGCGATCTGGAACGTCCCGACCCCCGTCCTGGGGTGGATGTCGATGAGGACGGCGTCGAAGATCTCCCCGACGCGATGTTCGAGCACGAGAGCCTCGGCGAGCGCTATCGCGCCACGCTCATAGGCCTTCGCCTTCCTGCCGGAGGCCGCCATGATCTCGGGCAGGCCCCCGAGCGAATCGTCCACCCATGCCGGGATGGGCGTGCCCGTCACGAGGCTGTGGCACGTCTCGAGCACGAACCTGTCGACGAGCCGACGCAGCGGCGCCGTCGCATGGGTGTAGCGGGCGGCCAGGGCCGAATGCACCAGGTTGGAGGTGGGCAACTCGCCGTCGAAGGCAACGTAGCCGGCTCCACGAAACAGCATCGTGCACTTCTCGAGCACGGCCAGTTCCTTCGGATCGGTCGGATCGAGAGAGCGGACGAAGTCCGGGTAGCTGTCCTGGGGAGGCCACTCGACGCCCAGTGTCCGGGCGGCGTGCCGGAGTCTGGCGACGGCGAAGTCCTCCGCAGGGGGCAGCGTCCTCAGCACGCCGACACGCCCGGCCACCATCAACTCGGCGGCCGCCATTCCGGTCATCAGGGATATCTGCGCGTTCCAGTCCTCAATCGGCAGCAGCTTGCGGAAGACGGGCACCCACCGGTGTCCCTCGGCCACGATCTCCTGGTCGGGCAGGTTGAGGCTGATCCCGCCCCTGGCGATCTCCACCTGTTCCCTCAACGGCCCCACCTCGGCGAGCAGGGCAACGGTCTCGACGGCGCTGCCGTCGGCCAGCCCGGACTGCGCCTGGCCGTAGGCGAGCCTGGCACGGCTCACCACCATGGCGCGCTGCAGCGTCGTCGACGTCACCTGCCCGGCCGCATCGAGTTCGTGCGCCCAGACCATCGCGGGCCTCGGACGGCCGTCGTCGAGCAGGGAGGCCGCGCGCTCGCTCAGCTGCGGCGGGTGGAGCGGCAACGTCGCATGGGGCGCGTACATGCTCTGGCCGCGCCGCCGTGCCTCCTCGTCGATGGGCGAGCCGGGAGCCACCCAGGCCCCCACGTCGGCGATGGCGTAGCGCACGAGGTAGCCGTCGCCGGACCGGGTGATGTGCATTGCCTGGTCGAGGTCCCGGGAACCCTCCGGGTCGATCGTGAGGAACTCGACGTCCGTCAGGTCGAGATGCAGGGGGAAGGACGGTGGAGTGGCCTCCAGTGCGCAGGCCTGGTCGATGACGTCGTCCGGGAACCCCTGGGGCAGCTCCAGAGCGTGCTGGAGCCTCAGCAGACCCTGCCTGACGTCGGCCGGCACATTCAGGAACCGCCTTCCCCGGACCGGCATCAGAGACCCGACTCGGGAGTCCTGACGAGGATCCGATCACACTCGACGCAGCGCAACACCTGGTCGGCCGGGGTCTTCCTGTAGGCGTCCATGTCCGAGACCGGGATCTCGAGTTGGCAGCCCGAGCAGCGGCCGCGGGCGAGCCTGGCAGCACCGAGGCCACGCTGGGCGCGGATGCGTTCGTAGAGCGCCAGGAGGTCGGAGGGGATGGCCGCGGCCTGTGCCGCCCTGGAGGCCTGCACACCCTTGGCCTCCGCCTGGAGGCGTGACACCTGCTCGTTGCGTTCGGTGACGAGGGCGCGGAGTTCCGTCTCGACCTGCGCCTTCCGGTCGGAGCCCTTCGCGGCCAGGGACTCGGCGGCCTCCAGTTCGCCCATGACCTCCAGTTCCTCGTCTTCGAGGACGTTGATCCGGTTCTTGAGCCGTTCGACCTCCTCCAGCAGGCCCCGAAGCGTCTTCGGGTCGGAGACCGAACCGTCCGCGACACGGGTGGACTCCCGTTCGAGTCGGGCCCGCACGGGGATCAGGTCACCCTCGGCACGCTTGACGGCGATCCCAAGGTCCCCGACCTGCGTCGTCAGCGCGGTCAGGTCGTCGGTCACCTGCTGCCGGATAGCCATGAGGTCCGCGATGCGCTGGTGCTGCGGGAGCGACTTGGCGGCGTGTTGGAGCCGCCCGAGTTCGGAGTCCAGGTCCGCGAGGTCAAGGAGCCGCATCTGGTCAGCTGGTTCGGCGAGCATGTGGGTCCTCCACCCTTGAGTTGTTCCTGCGCAGCAAATCTACAAGGAATTCGGCGCACGGTCGGCCCGGCCATAGACTCAGCCGCATGTGCACTGATGAGGCCGGGGACGCGGCGGCGTTGGAGAATGGGGAGACCAAGGAGAAGGACAGCCGAAGGCAACCCTTCTCGGAGGCCTTCAAGAAGTTCATCGTGGAGGGCTGGGCACCGGACGATGACAGGCCGGTCGAGAGACTGGCCGCGGCCGATTGGATCCCGGCACGAATCGCGCGCATCTGCGAGGCCTTCCCGGGGGCGACGCTGGTGGTGCCGGCAGGCCCGCTCAAGGTGCGCTCCAACGACACCGACTACCGATTCCGCCCCCACTCGGCGTTCGCCTGGCTGAGCGGCCTCGGCGAGGACCGTGAACCGGACGCCGCCCTCGTGGTCACACCGGATGGCGAGGCCACCGTCTGCTTCCGCCCCCGGGCCCCCAGAACCGACGAGGAGTTCTACGCGGACGCCCGCTACGGCGAGATGTGGGTGGGCAGGCGCGATTCGCTGGCCGACATGACCGTTCGCACCGGCCTTGCCACCGCCGACATCCGCGGGTTGCGCGATCGGCTGGACGGCGTCGAGCGGCTCCTGGTCGTCCGTGATGCCGACGCTGCCGTCACCGCCCTGGTCGACGACGTCCGCGGGCGGACCGACGACGAGGGCGACGCCGACCTGGCCCGGGTGCTCTCCGAGTTCCGCCTGGTCAAGGACGACTTCGAGGTGGGCGAGATGCGGGCCGCCTGTGACGCCACCCGCGTCGGGTTCGAGGCGGTCGCCGCTGCGCTGCCACAGGCGGTTGCCGCCGGGCGCGGCGAGCGCTGGGTGGAGGGCGTCTTCGCCCTCCATGCCCGCCACCTCGGCAACGCCCTCGGATACGACACCATCGCCGCCGGCGGCGACAACGCGAACACACTGCACTGGATCCGCAACGACGACGCGCTGAGCAGCGATGACATGATCCTGCTGGACGCCGGCGTGGAGGTGAACTCCCTGTACACCGCCGACGTGACCCGCACCCTGCCGGTCGGCGGGCGCTTCACACCCGCGCAGCGACGCGTCTACGAGGTCGTGCTCGCGGCACAGACCGCCGGCATCGAGGCCTGCCGTCCCGGCGCCGCGTTCACGGCCCCGCACGAGGCCGCCGTCCGCGTCATCGCGGAGTTCCTGGAGGAGCTGGGCATGCTGCCGGGCACCGCCGAGGAGTCGCTGGCGGACGACGGCGGCTTCCACAGGCGCTGGATGGTGCACGGCACGTCCCACCACCTGGGCCTGGACGTGCACGACTGCGCACTGGCTCGCCGCGAGGTGTACCGGGAGGGAACGCTGTCCGAGGGCATGATCATCACGGTCGAGCCGGGCATCTACTTCAAGTCCACCGACCTGCTGGTGCCCGAGGAGTTCCGGGGCATCGGCGTGCGGATCGAGGACGACATCCTCATCACCGCCGACGGGCGCGAGAATCTGTCCGCGGCACTGCCCCGCAGCGCCGACGACGTCGAGGCCTGGTTGGCCGCCAGACGCTGATCGTGCGGTGGCGGCACCGGGAGATCGGCGCCGCCACGCGGGTTCAGTCGTCGAGGTGGGCGCGGAGCGTCCGCAGGTCCGGATGGGGCCGCAGCGGACGCGACACGCGCGCCATGAACGCAAGCAGCGCGCCGGCCACCTCCATGGGGGCGGCCACCGTCACCTGGTGTGCCACTCCCCCGATGACCCGCAGTTCGGCGCCGGGTACCGTGCTGGCCACCAGGTCGACGTCGCCCATGGGCGTGGAAGCGTCCAGTTCGCCTGCGATCAACAGCAGGGGCGTGCGGATGTCCTCCAGATCGGCGCGCACATCGTGGACGGCAAGCGCGCGGCACAACTGGGCGTAGGAGTGGTCGTCGGTGGCGGCCACGCCCTCCAGGAGAACAGCGACCACGGCTGGCTGCCTCGCCTCGAACTCCGGGGTGAACCAGCGTCTGCGTGTGGAGTCGACCAGTTGCTGCGTCCCGAACTCCTCCACGAACGAGGCCCTCTCCAGCCACCCGGCAGGCTCCCCAACGGTGGCGGCCGAGGACAGCACGGCCACTCCGGCGAGTTCCTCCTCGTAGTCGCGGGCGAGGTGCAGGCCGACGGCCCCGAAGATGGACAGCCCCGCGAAGAAGACGGGCAGGTCCCCGTACAACTCGCGCAGCCTCCGCACCACCGTCATGACGGCCTCGGCGACCACGTCGAGCGTGGGCTCGGCGGGCTCGTCCCAGACCGGGGTCAGCGCGTGCCCCGGCAGATCGACGAACACCACGAGCGCATCCTGCTTCAGACGCTCGGCCACGGCGGTCCACTGGTGCTGGGCGTTCCCGCCGAGACTGGGGCCGAGGATGATGATCCGTTCAGCACCCTCGGGCGAGTTGTAGGTGTCGAATGTCAGTTCCATTGCAACCTCGAGACTCTGCGATTGTCGTAGGCGACAAACCTACCGCGGCGACGTGTGGACGTGGCCGTCGGGATCGCGATCATTCTCCGCGATCGGACTCGGGCGCGGCTGTCCGGGCGCCATCTTGCCGAGTGCCTGGACGACGCTGGACAGGCCCTGGTGGCGCATCCCCTCGAAGATGCGCCGTTCCACGAGCCGCACGTCGAGCGTCCAGTCCCGCCAGTCCGACTCGACATCCGCTCTTGTCACGAGCAGATCGGGATCCGTGGGTCCCCCGGAGCCCATGGTCGGCTGTGCCGGGGTGAACGCCTCGAGCAGCAACATCGCGCCCGGAGCGGACTGCGCGGTGGCCGTCTCTGCGACCCTTCGACGAAGCGCGGACGGCAGGTGGCAGAAGATGTCCACCACCGCATCCCACGGCCTGCCCGCCATCGGCAGGTCGACCCAGTCCGCCAGGTCGATGAGGCGGGTCTCGATCGAGACCCCCTTCTCCCTCGCCAGACGGCGGGCCTTGTCCAGCCCGACCTCGGAGAAGTCCAGGCTCACCACATCGTGCCCCCGGCCTGCCAGGAAGACCCCGTTGCGGCCCTCGCCGTCCCCGAGACACAGCACACGGGACGCCGGCCTGAGGAAACCGACGTTGGTCTCGAGGAAGGTGTTCGGGCGGTGTCCGTACACCTGCGCAGGATGGGAGTAGAGCCGATCCCAGAACGCGGGCCCCGACGTCATTCGAAGGCGGCTGCCCGTGCGCCCGGGCGGGTGTTCAGGAGCCGGCGCGCCTCCTCGACGACCTTGTGCTCGCACTGGATCTCATAAGCGGTGGCCACCGTCATCCGGAGCGAATCGAAGTCGCGGCGGCCCCGGGTCATGGCATATCCGATCGCAGCGGTGACCATCCCCACGAAGGCGCCCATGAGCAGGCCGACGAGGAGCATGAACCAGAAGGCGGCGAACCCGCGGTAGAAGATCCAGAGCATCAGCGACACGAACACGCCCGTCCCCAGTCCCGAGCCCGCACCGTTCATCAGGACGCTCCCCCATGTCCTGCGTCCGGTCACCCGTTCGACGGTCCGCAGGTTGGTGCCGAGGATGACCAGGTTCTCCACGGGGAACTTCTGGTCCGAGAGGTAGTCGACGGCCTCCTGTGCCTCCTGGTAGGTCTTGTACTCGGCGAGGGTCTGGGGGTACTCGAGCTCCAGACGGAACCCGTCCTGCTGCACGTTCATGTTCGCTCCTGACGCTGCCATCACACAGTTGCTCCGACTCCGACTCTACGTGACGTCGGCCCATGTCAGGGGTCGGGCGGTACGTGTACATTCTCCACCATGAACGCCAAGGACACGCAGGTCTACGTGTCACGCGTCATCGGCCTGCCCCTCGTCGACGCCGCGGGGGAACAGGTGGGACGCATCAAGGACGTCGTCTTCCATCTGAGGACCGGCGCCCTGGCGCCCCGCGTGCGGGGGCTGCTGGTTGAGCTGTTCGCCAGACAGCGCATCTTCGTGCCGATGATCCGGATCCACGCCATCACCTCGAACCAGGTATCCATACAGGGGCAGGTCGATGCCCGCAGGTTTCGGAAGCGGGACACCGAGATGTTGGTTGACGCCGACCTGTTCGACCGCATCGTCCCTCGGGAGCAGCTCACCAAGATCTACGACGTCTCGATGGTGGAGGTGCGCAGCCGGGAGTGGGAGCTGCGATCCGTTGCCCTGAGGAGCAAGCAGAAGCTGAGCCGCTTCGGTTTCGGTGGGCGGCAGACCACAGAGGTGGTGAGTTGGAGGGAGGTCCCGGACCTCGTCCTGTCGAAGGGACGCACACCGCAGCACCTGGTTGCCGAGTTCTCGGAGATGAGGGCCGCCGACGTCGCCAAGGAACTCCACGACCTGGACCCCGACAGGCTCACGGCCGTGATCGAGGCCCTGGACGACGAGACCCTGGCCGAGGCCATGGAGGAACTTCCGGAGGACGAGCAGATCGAGCTGATCTCCACGCTGGCGGCCAGCCGCGCCGCCGACGTCCTTGGCGAGATGGATCCCGACGACGCAGCCGACCTGATCAACGAGTTGCCTGCAGACGTCGCCGAGGACCTCCTGCAGCGGATGGAGCCGGAGGAGGCCTCCGATGTGCGCAGGCTCCTGATCTACGAGGAGTTCACCGCAGGCGGCATGATGACGCCCGAGCCCATCATCCTCGACACCGACGCCACGGTGGCGCAGGCATTGGCGCGTTGCCGCCAGGAGCAGCTGACGCCGGCGCTGGCGTCGATGGTGTTCGTGACGCGCACCCCGGTGGAGACACCGTCCGGCCGCTACATCGGCGCCTGCCACATCCAGCAGTTGTTGCGTGCCGCACCGACGCTGCTGGTGGCGACGATGCTGGACAGATCGCTCGAGCCCTTGACCCCCGAGACGCCACTGGCCCAGATCAGCCGTTTCTTCGCCACGTACAACCTGGTCGTGGCACCCGTGGTGAACCAGCAGCGCCAACTGGTCGGGGCAGTAACCGTCGACGATGTCCTCGACCACATGCTCCCCGACGACTGGCGCGGCGAGCAGATGGACGAACCGTACGGAACGGAGGCGGACGATGCCCGCGCCTGACCGAAACATCCTCTCCGAGCCGGGGCGCCGATCCCGTCTCCGCGGGGTGCAGATGGATCAGGAGGCGTTCGGCGCGTTCGCGGAGGGGTTCGCGCGCTTCATGGGCACGGGCACCTTCCTCGTCTACATGACCGTCTTCGTGATCGTGTGGGTCACGATCAACATGATCGGCATCTTCGGCCTGCAGTGGGACCCTTACCCGTTCATCCTGCTCAACCTGTTCTTCTCCACCCAGGCCTCCTACTCCGCACCGCTCATCCTGCTGGCACAGAACCGTCAGGAGGTCCGTGACAAGCTGAGCCTTGACGAGGACCGTGCGGTGGCACGCCAATCACACGCGGACATGGACTTCCTGGCGCGCGAGATCGCGGCCATACGCATGCACCTCGGTGAACTCGCGACCAGGGACTTCGTGAGGGGCGAACTGCGCACCGAGTTGCGGGACCTGGAGGCCAGGATCGTGGATCTGGGGCACCGCGATGGCTGAGGCGGGCTCAGCTCCCCGACCAGCCATCAGATGGTTCGCCGTCGTCATGGCGGTCGGCCAGTCGGCACTGCTGGCGGCCGGGGCGTGGTCCTTGTGGGTGGTCGCCGGCGGTTGGTGGCTCGGGGCGGTGGCCGCCGGCATGTTCGTGCTCGCGTCCGCAGCCGGCGTCCTGGTGTGGCTGGCTCCCGGTTCGCCGCACCGTCTCGCGTACCGCGACCGGCTCACGGTCACGATCATCGCCGGAACTGCCGTGGCGGTGCTGTCCGGCCTGGCCTCGGTGTGGCTGCCTACACTGGTGGCGCTGATCGTCACGATCTGGTGCGACAGCCTGAACGAACGTGCCGGGGCAGGACTTGCAAACACCGGATCGGACCGCGTAGAAGGGAAGGGTGACTGAGCACCCCCTCCTCCCCCAGGTCCGAGCCGCACTCCACCAGGTCGAGGACCCTGAGATCAGGCGTCCCATCACCGACCTCGGCATGGTCGACGAACTCCGCGCCACCGACGACGGGCACGTGTTCGTCCGCGTGCTTCTTACGGTCGCGGGCTGCCCGCTCCGCAGCGAGATCACGAGCCGCGTCACCTTGGCGGTCGAGGCCGTGCCGGGCGTGGCGGGCGTGGAAGTGGAGTTGGGGGTCATGTCGGAGGAACAGCGCAGCGCCATGCGGCAGATGCTGCGCGGCGGTTCCGCCGAGCGCCTCATCCCGTTCGCGCAGCCCGGCAACCTGACCAAGGTGATCGCCGTCGCCTCCGGCAAGGGCGGTGTCGGCAAGTCGTCGGTGACGGTGAACCTGGCCGTCGCCCTGGCGCGGATGGGCCGCAAGGTGGGTGTGCTCGACGCCGACATCTACGGCCACTCCATCCCGGACCTGCTCGGCCTGGGCGAGGCGCGACCGACGCTGGTCGAGGACATGATCATGCCCGTGCCCGCTGTGATCCCGTCCCAGGAGGATCCCGACGTCACCCACGACCTGGCGGTGATCAGCATCGGAATGCTGAAACCCGACAGGAACCAAGTCGTCGCCTGGCGTGGCCCGATCCTCGACAGGGCACTGACGCAGTTGCTCGCCGATGTGTTCTGGGGCGACCTCGACTACCTCCTGCTCGACCTGCCCCCCGGCACCGGCGACGTCGCCATGAGCCTCGGGCAGAAGATCCCGAACTCCGAGGTCCTGGTGGTCACCACGCCACAGCAGGCCGCCTCGGAGGTGTCCGAGCGGGCGGGGACCATCGCGCACATCATGGATCAGCGCGTGATCGGCGTGGTCGAGAACATGAGCTGGCTCGAGACCACCTGCCCGGACTGCGGCGGAACGCACCGTCTGGAGCTGTTCGGAGCGGGCGGCGGGGACGACGTCGCCTCGGCCCTCAGTGACCGGTTCGGGTACGAGGTCCCCCTGCTCGCGCAGATCCCGTTCGACGAGGCGCTGCTCGCAGGGGGGGACCGGGGCCGTCCCATCGTGGTGTCCGAGCCGGGCCATGCGTCCAGCCTGGCCTTCGTGCAACTGGCCGAGGGCATCGCCGATCGTGGACGAGGGCTCCTCGGGGCGAGACTACCGCTCTCGATCGGCTGAACACCCGTCGGGCATCTCCGGTCGGCCGAGTCCGGGCGGTGACGCCTCGGCGTCCGTGCGCTGGGGTGGAGGCTCCGCCCCAGGTGTCAGGTCGCCTCCGTGTCGAACGGCGCCTGCCTGTGCACCAGTTCGCCTGCCGCAACGGATGCCCCGACGAGCGCCCTCTCGGCATCCACGGTCGCCGACGTCAACTCGCTGCTCGCCTGCTTCAGGGTGTCCCCGACTCCCATGAGCTCCCGCTTCGCGTCCTCGATGGCCTCGATCTCGGCACTGAGGTGCTTCTTCACGAATGTCTTGGGGTTCAGGTCGGTCAGCTGCAGGTCCGAGTACTCGGGTCCAAGCTCCTGTCTCAGCTGCGTCTGGGCACTGTTGGCGATGTCCCGCAGATACACGAACACCCGGGCGGCCTTGCGGGCGAACTGGGGCATCTTCTCGGGCCCGAACAGAACGACGGCAAGCACCACGAGCACCACCAGCTCGCCAGCGTCGATGTTGAACACGTGGATCAGGCTACCCGCTCGTTACCGAATCAGTTAACGCCGAGCAGGCGACCGAAGCCGCCGCGCAGCCGATCGAGGAACGAGGACTCCCAGGACGTCGCCTCCGGCAGACCCGAGACGGCTGCTCGCAGCAGCGCCGGATCGTCTCCCGTCTCCGCGAACCACACGCCTGCCCCGGACTGCCATGCCGCCGCGCAACCCTCCCCAGCCCGGGAAGCACTCCCGGCGCCGCCGTCGTCCTCCAGGACGCCCGGGTACCAGCCGACGTACAGGAGCCGGGCGCCGTCGGTGAAGATCATGCGGACGGCCGCGTCGGGGCCATCGCCGACGGCTGCGACTGCCATCAGCGGGAGTCCAGCAAGCCTCTCATAGCAGTGGTTCAGCGTCCCGCAGTGGACTGCGCCCGAGGTCGACGTGGTGCTGCTCGTGACGTTCGCCGCCGCGCTTCCGACGGCCTTCCTCCCGGTGTTGGCGAAGCCGGGCGTTGCCGGTTGGAGGCTCGTCCCCGTGACAGCCGGGGCGACGGTGGGCCGGCCCTCCGGATCGCTGAGCTGGGTCCAGAGCACCAGCGACGGCTGCGGGGACAGGAGCAGTGCCAGCACGAACACCGACGCCAATGCGGCAGCGAGGACAACGCCGCCCTGGGCGGCGCGGACACGCCGCAGCCTGCGACGCGACGGCAGCGACGCCTCGCCGTGTTTGGACAGGTACAGGGGTGCGTGCATGTGCGCGCCTGCGATCTCCTGCAGCCTCGATTCGAGGCTTCCGGGTGCCGCAGAGAGGCGGCCGGCCGTGCCACTGAGCGCCGTTGCGACCCGTCTGAGTTCGTCCACCTCCTGCCGGCAGAGCGGACAACCCGCCACGTGGTAGCCGACGCGCTGCCACCTCCGGGGCGTCAGCCTGTGATCGACGAAGGCCGAGAGGTCATCCCGGTAGCGTCCACATGACCGTCCAGCGTCGGGCCGCACTTGTCAGGACACCCCCTGGTAGCGCTCTCGCCCCTCGGCCGGGGCCCGGTGTGCCAGCGCTCCCCGCAACTGGGCCCGCCCGCGCGCGATCCGGCTCCGGACCGTCCCGACCTTGATGTCCAGCACCTCGGCGATCTCCTCGTAGGTGAGGCCCTCGATGTCACAGAGCACCACCGCGACCCGTTGCTCGGGCTTCAGCGCCTGCAGCGCCGCGGCCACGTCGGCATCGAGGGTCGCGTCCGCATGTACCTCACCCGCACCGGCCGCCTGCCCCCAGAGCGTCTCCGGCGCTGCGCCGAGAGCATCCATGCGCATGCGCCTGCGGCGCCTCGCGCCGTCCAGGAACAGGTTGGTGGTGATGCGGTGCAGCCAGCCCTCCAGGTTGCCCGCATGGAAGCTGTGGATGGACCTGAATACGCGCACGAAGACGTCCTGCGTCAGGTCCTCGGCGTCAAAGGCGTTGCCCGTCAGGCGGAACGCCAGCCGATACACCTGTGCCGAGTGGTCCCTGACGAGTTCCGACCACGTCGGCGTGGCGACAGGGACCGCCTCGACGGTCCTCCGGTCTCCACTCTTCAACACGCGACGATCCTCCATGCCCGACATCGTTGCAGCACAATCTGTGAGGAGGCTGTGAACCCCACACCCCTCAGAACGAACGAGACCTCGCCCTTGTTCCCATCAGGCGGACTCGAGCGCCTCGAGCAGGTCGAGGAAGCGCCGAAGCACCGGTTCGGCGACACGACCCATCGGGGGACGGCAGTCACCCACTGCCCATCCCCTGCTGTTCAGCGCGGCCTTGACCATCATGCAGCCCTGGGTCGCGAAGACCCCGCGGAAGACCGGCAGCGCCTCGCGGTTGCGCGCGATGGCGCCGTCGACGTCCCCTGCTAGGAACGCATCGACGATGCCCCTGGCGAACGTACCGGTGAAGTGGGTCGACGTCCCGATGACGCCGACGCCCCCCACGGACAGCAGCGGGAGCAGGATGGCGTCGTCACCGCCGTAGTACTGGAGGGTCGTGGCCGCCATCACAGCGGACGAGGAGACGATGTCGCCCTTGGCATCCTTCACAGCGACGATGTTCCTGTGCTCGGCCAGCCGGATCAGCGACTCCTCCCCGATTGGGATGCCAACCCGGTGGGGGATGTCGTAGAGCATGATCGGCAGATCCGTGGCATCCGCGACCGTCAGGTGGTGCGCCTCCAGCGCGTCCACAGGTGGCCGCGAGTAGTAGGGGGACACGACGAGCAACCCGTCCGCGCCGGCATCCTGCGCCTGGCGCGCCAACTCCACGGTGTGCGCCGTCGAGAACGTGCCGACGCCCGCGATGACGCTCGCCCGGTCACCGACCGCTCCCACGACGGCACGGAGCAGTGCCACCTTCTCCGCGTCGGTGGTGGTGGGCGCCTCACCGGTCGTCCCGTTGATCACCAGGCCGTCGTGGCCCAACTCGTCGACGAGGTGCGCGGCGAGCCTGGCCGCCTCGTCGAGGTTCAGTGAGCCGTCGGCGTCAAAGGGAGTGATCATCGCGGAGAGCACCCGTCCGAAGACGGGCATCTGGTCCTCATGGCGCGTGGCGGGCGCACCTTCGAGTTGGGTCATGACGACATACTAATGGGGCGGGTCGCCGACGGTGCGCCACGCGGGCACGGTTCCGGGAGCCGATCGGTTGCGTCGGTGCGCCGTGGACCGCTATCTCCGGAAACGAGCGCCCCCCAGTCGGTAGGGTGGGCGTGTGAACAGCACACCAGAGCGCAACGTCGTACCACCAAGCGTGGACTCCTGGGAGTTCTCAGAGGATCACGCCCCCCTCTCCGAAGCGGTGCGCAAGGCACGCGAGGAAGCCATCCTGAGCGGCGCCTCGCCCATCAGCCAAGGCGTGGCAGCCGCCCTTCAGACACTCGCGGCAGCAGTGCGCGCCAGGCACGTCGTGGAGGTGGGGACCGCCATGGGCGCCTCCGCACTCTCCCTGCTCGCCGGCATGCTGCCGGACGGCATCCTCACCAGCATCGACTCCGAGGCAGAGAACCAGTTCCCCGCCCGTGGCGTCCTCGCGGCGGCCGGATACGCCACTTCACGATTCCGGCTGATCGCGGGTCGCCCGCTCGATGTGCTGCCGAAGCTCAACGAGGGCAGCTACGACATCGTCTTCATCAACGGGGACAAGCTCGAATACGTGGAGTACGTCGCCGCCGCCGAACGCCTCCTGAGGCCGGGTGGGCTGCTCATCGTGAACGACGTCCTCTGGTACAACACCGTCGCCGATCCGTCGGACGAGAGCGACGAGACGATCATCATCAGGGAGGCGCTCCAGGCGGTGACCGAATCCGGCGCGTTCACGCAGTCCCTGCTGCCCGTCGGCAACGGTCTGCTGCTGGCCGTGAAGACCGACCGCACCTGAACCTCGCCCTCCGGCACGACAGCGGAGACCACAAGACGGGCCGCGCATCCGCGCGACCCGTCTTCTGTCCGGTCTGCTCGGTCCGGCCTCGGCGCCTCAGTCGCGAGGCACCTCCTGGTCCTTGCCCACCACGACGACGCCGCCCTCCGACACGTGGAAGCCGCGCGCACGGTCATGCTCGTGGTCGACACCGATCTGCACACCGTCGGGCACGATGACGTGCTTGTCGAGGATTGCCCGCCGGATGACGGAGTCCCGCCCGATGCGGACGCCATCCATCAGCACCGACTCCGAGACCTGGGACCACTTGTCCACCTGGACGTCGGTCGACATCACGGTGCGGTCCACCTCGCCGCCCGAGATGATGCAGCCGGGATTGACGATCGAGTCCTCCGCCTTGCCGCGCAGCACGAACTTCGCGCCGGGCGCCTGCGCCTGGTTCGTCAGGATCGGCCACTCCGAGTTGTACAGGTTGAACTCCGGGTCGACGGAGACGAGATCCATGTGCGCCTCGTGGTAGGCATCGATGGTGCCCACGTCACGCCAGTAGTTGATGTCCTTCTCCGTGGCTCCGGGAACGACGTTGTCCAGGAAGTCGTACACCTGGGCCTCGCCGTGAGAAGTGAACCAGGGGACGATGTCGCCACCCATGTCGTGCTTCGCCGTGGGGTTGACCGCATCCGCCCGCAGCGCCTCGACGAGCGCCTTGCGGCTGAAGACGTAGTTGCCCATCGACGCGAAGGACTCCTCGGGCGAGTCGGGCAGCCCGGGCGGGTCGGCCGGCTTCTCCAGGAACTTGTTGATCTTCTTGTCCGGCGCGGCGTCGATGATTCCGAATGCGCTGGCCTCGCTGCGCGGCACCCGGATCCCC
>JBDHZH010000006.1:0-75078 GCA_039811745.1 Arachnia sp. | reverse complement strand
CCGACCACCCCCGCCCCGACGACGCAGGCGCCCGATCCGACCACCCCCGCCCCCCACCCCACGACGCACGCACCGGCGCCCTCCGACCCGCCGCCCCCGTCG
The DNA here is from genome assembly GCA_039811745.1 of Arachnia sp. GTDB lineage: Bacteria > Actinomycetota > Actinomycetes > Propionibacteriales > Propionibacteriaceae > Arachnia. The sequence goes on along the minus strand of JBDHZH010000006.1, from coordinate 74,976 downwards.
TCGTCCGGTCCTGAGATCACGCCGCTGTGAGCCGCGTCGAGACGCTCAGGACGATAATGGATACCGCGAACCATTTCACGGGCGCCCACCACGCCTGGCACGAGGTTGCCCTGTTGGCGAACACCGTCGGCCCAGTACGCGCCTTCGTGGTCGGGACGGCAGGATCGGGCAAGTCGACCCTGCTGCGGCAGGTCACCGACCTCCTGACCCTTCACGGGGTCCCGAGTGCCCAGTTCGACTCCTCGACTGACGTGGAGACCGTGCCTGCAGGCGAGGTGCTTGTCGTCGACGATCTTCACCTCGCCGATCCCGATCAGCTGGCCGCCCTACAGGCGAGGGCCGTGCACCTGGACGCCTCCTTGGTCGTGGCCTCCCGGCCAGCGCGCGGATCCGGCCCGGCCGTCGAGGTTGCCCGTCTCCTGGAGAGGAGCGCGCTATCGATCGTGCTGGGCGAGGTGTCGCAGGCAGATGCCGCAGGCTTCTATCGCCAGCGCGACCAGGTCGTGCCGCAGGCGTGCCTGGATCAGATCTTCTCCATGACGGGCGGTGTGGCCTGGTTGGTCTCGGCGGCCCTGTCGCTGCACGACGTCGCGGAGTGTTGTGACGTCCGTCATTCGGACCTGACTCGGGACCTGGAGTCACGCATCCTGCACCGGCTGGACACGGTGGACGAGCCCCTGCGACGGTGGGTCGAACTCAGTTGCGTCGGCGGCATCGGGCACGCCGGACTCCTGCAGCAAGACGTGGACGCCGACGTTCGCATCGCCGATGCCTTCGCGGAGGGGCTGCTGCTTCGCAACGGCCTTCCCGTCCCCGTGGTGCGTTCGGCGGTGCGGGGTGCGCTGCCGGCCCACCGTGTGATCGGCTTGGGTGTACTGGGGGGCGAGAACGCTGATCGGGGTGCTTCGGGGGTGCCATTCGCCGGGCACGAACACGATCCGATCGACAACCCCGACTTGGTCGGTTCCCTACTGCGGAATGCCGACCGACTGCTGGAGACCGACCCGGAGCGGGCGGGTGAACTGTACGCCTCAGCCTTGGCCGCAGGCCCGCAGGACCCCCAGGTGAGCCTGCGTCAGGCGCTCGCCGCCTGGCATGCAGGTGCATTGGATCTTGCTGCCATGGTCCTCGACCCGCTGCTCTCCCGGGAGCACGGACCCGTAAGAGGCCACGCGGCGGACATCGCTGCGGCGGTCTGGGCCGCAAGGGGGCTGACGTCGACCAGCAGCAGGGTCCATGCGGCACTTCCTCCCCAGCGGGCCTCCTCCCGGGTCCGCGCGACGCTCGCCCATGTCGGTGCAGGCAGACTCGAACTACTGCCGGATGTCGCATCGGGCGCAGGTGAGGTCAGCCTCGCACCATCCACCCTCGACATCGCACTTCAGTTGCTTGATGAGGGCCTGAGGGCCTCGCTGCTGCCGGACCCGCCCCCGTTCACGGTCTCCAGGCTGGTGCGGGCCTCCGGTCTGTACACCGCCTCCCGTTCCACCGATCCCCTGCCGGAGTTGCCGGCAGTGATCGCAGCCTCCGTGGCACTCGGGGCAGGGGAGCTCGCCACGGCGCAACGTGTCATTGACGATGCGGTGGCAGGTGGGCAGGGTGGGCGTTGGGCGCGCAGGAGGCTGCTGCTCTGGCAGTCGTTCGTGGCGCTGCAGGGGGAGCGGCCAGCGGATGCACGCGCCGCGCTGGATGCTGCGGAGGCCGTCCCCATGCCGATGTCGCCGCGTGACGAGTTCCTGCACCAGACGGTGCTGGTGTCGTTGGCCCGGCGGTATCAGGACTTGGCAGCGTTGGACGCCGCATGGGCAGCCGCGAACGAAGGCGTGCGCCACTTCGACGTGGACGTCTACACGCTCCTGCCGCTTGGTGCTCTCGTATGTGCCGCCGCTCGAGTCGGGGACGCCACGACCCTCGCGTCCAACTTCGCCCAGGGCCTTGCCCTCCTTGAGCAACTGGGCTCCCCACCACTGTGGGCCCTTCACCTCAGGTGGGCCGCAGTGCAGCAGGGCATCCTGCTCGACCGACCCGAACTGCTCGGTCCCCATGCGAAGGCGCTCGTGGCAGCGTCGCCCAGCTGCCGTGTTGCAGAGGTCATGTCCCATGCCGGTGGCGTGTGGGTTGCGGTGCTGGGTGGCTCGGTCGATGCAGATCAGGTGGAGGATGCCGCGCAGCAATTGGCCACCATCGGGCTCGCATGGGACGGAGCCCGTCTCGCTGCTCACGGTGCCGGGCGCAGCGACGACCGGCGGGTCTCGGCACGGTTGCTCACGGTGGCACGCAGACTCCACCCGACTGCCGAGGATGCGCGCCGTGCCGATCCGGCCGCACCCGCCACGCCGGAGGCACCGAGCGCCGCCCATGAGTTGGGTCTCACCGGCAGGGAACTCGACGTCGCTGTCCTGATCCTGCAGGGGAAGACCTATGCGGAGATCGGGGAGACGATCTTCGTCTCCCCGCGCACCGTGGAGCACCACGTGTCACACATCAAGCGCCGCCTTTCGGTCACGTCAAGGTCGGACATGATCGCCAAGCTGCGCCTGATCGTCCAGCCGGAGGGCCAACGTCTTGCGTCGGAGCAGCGATGATGCCCGGACCCCCTAATCACCGTCCCGGGGAGTGGGGGAAAGCCCCGATGCACCCCGGCCGGCGTCACAGTAGTTTCAGATCCAGCGGAAACCAAACCTTGAGGAGAGAGTCATGACAGCCCCATTGGTGACCATCGCCGACGCATTGATCGAGTTCATCCTCAGTCTGCTGCGGGATCCGGCGGCCGTTGCGGAGTTCAATGCAGCCCCCGAGGAAACCTTGGCGAAGCGAGGCCTTGCGGACATCTGCAGGGAGGACGTGAGGGCGGTCGTACCCGTCATCGTGGATCGCCCCGAAGTGCACCCGGTGCCGCCGACGCCGCATCCTCCGAGCCCGCCGAGGCCGCCGGTCATCGAGGAGATCCACCGGGTGACGAACAGCTTCCACATCGACAACAGGTCCACGATTGTCGACCAGTCGGTCAATCAGAACATCTGGGCCCAGGGTGATGTGACGCAGTACTTCGACCAGCAGGCAGTGCTCGCCGCAGGCGACGGATCGGTGGCTGCAGGACACGACGCCGCAGTGGACAACTCCACCACCGACGTGTCCGTCGGGGACGTTTCGATCGGCAACACCAACACGAACACCGACATCTCGGATTCGTTCAATGACGCATCGACGCACACCAACGTCGACGCCACGCTCACGTCCCAGGACTCGTTCAACGACAACTCCTCCCACACGGACGTGAACGCCGAGATCAGCGATTCGTTCCACAACACCGAGACCACCATCGTCGACACCGACACCACCATCTCCGACAGCGATGTCTCGGTTGTGCAGGATCACGGGTTCGACGCCGACCATGGCAGTACTCACGTGGATGACTACTCTGCGCATGTCGTCGACGACTTCGTCGACGAGCCGGACTACGACGAGTCCTGAGAGTAGTTCGGATATCCTGATCGCATGTCCGATGAACGTGCCACGGCCCGTCCGCTCCCCCGCAGAGCGGACGGGCCGGACAATGCCGATGACCGAAGGCCCTTGGAGCGCCCCAACCTGGATAGCCCCAACGGTGCGCCAGTAATCGTCAAACAACCACCCCCGTTCCTAGTGCGGGTCAGCCAGTTGCTTTGGGTGCTAAGCCTGATCTCCGGCGCCGTTCTGGTCGTGTACTACTTCGTCGTCCGTGAGACCCAGCTGCCCCTCATCATCGAGGCCGTCCGCAGCGTGGACGGATCCCGCAAGGACGAAACCTACTCAAGGGCCGCGGACATCATCTTCTGGGCGGTCTTCTGGTGTCTGATCGCGCTCCTGTTCTTCCAGATCAGCCTGATGGTGTCCTTCATGAACAGGAAGGACGGCGTCCGCTGGTGGCAGTTCTTCACGATCCTCGGACAACTCGCCATCTTCGCGCTCGCGAACGAGATGGTGGCCAAGGGGGATCACGGCCCCATGTTGCGCCAGATGTTCATGCTTCAGGGCGGTCTGGCGCTGTCGGCCCTACTGATCAGCGCCCTCCCGGGGCCGCTCAGGTGGACGGCGCGCAGACACGACATCCGGAAGCGAACCGTCGGCTCACCCGGCTCCGAGGTCTGACGCCACGGCTTCCAGGCTGCGGATGACGACGCGGCAGACCTCCACGCCGGCCCGTTCGGTGAGCGGGGAATGGCTGAGGGCGCGCCAACGGTCGAGTTCGCGCCCGACGCTCTCCCTCATCAGTTGCGGCCCCGCGTCCGCAGGCAGGCCCAGCCTCGCTGCGGCGCCGATCCCGTCCCCTCCTGCGATCCGAACGGCCGCACCCGCGGAATCCGCGGGCAGGGGAAGGCCGGCGACTCGCGCCTGGGAGAGCAACGACAACTCGCGGAGGCTGTGGGCCGTCGCCTGGATCCTTTCGATCCCGCCGAGGATTCTCGTTGCATCTTCGTGCGGTCTCTCGCGCAGCAGTTGATCCAGGCCATCGAGTACGGCGCGCACCTTGAGGGCATCCGTCCTCGCGCCGAAGTGCAGGCGCACGAACTCGCTGAGCTCGTTCAGGCCGCTGTACTCCACCAGGCGCTCGGTGAGTTCGGCTGAGTCGGCGGCACCTGCCCGGATCATCGAAATCGCGAGCCGCACACCGAAGATGCCGAACCTGGTGAGCAGCCTCCTTCGAGTGGTCTCATCGGGTGAGGCGAGTCCCTCGGCACGCACGAATCGGTCAGCCGATACGAGGAGCCGTTCCCTGTCGGCCCGCTCCAGCTGTGCGAGCGCCTGGAAGGCCGCGAACTCGTCCTCCCGCAGCGTGCGTGCACCCTCGGCGAGGAGCCCGGCAACGGGCAGGACACCAAGCGCCAGGGAGGAGAGGCTGCCCTGGGCCTCGTACCGGGCGGCCACCTTGCGCGCCGACAGGAGGGAATCGATCCTTCCGGAGCCGATCTCATCCGCACGTGAGAGAACGGCGACCGCGTTGACGGTCCGGGAGGCGCCTGCGGCGGTGTCGCGGAAGGCCTCAAGGAACTTGACGTCGGCCGGGTGGAGGTGCCGGAGCAGGTAGATGATCGCATCGGCCGAGGAAGGTGCATCCTCCGGGGTGAGGAAGGCGGCCGACTTCGCCGACAGGTCCTGGGACAGCGACGCGATGCCAGGCGTGTCGACCAGGATCAGCGAGCGCAGGATGCGTGACGGCCAGGCGATGTCGATGCGCTCGACATCCTCGGGCGCCAGACCCCCGAGGTCGAGAACCAGTTTCCCGTTCGAGCGCGCGACGGGGAGCCTGCGCGGCTTGCCCTGCCGCGGATGCAGCGTGATTGCCGGCGTGTCCGCATACCGGTACCACGTGACCACCCTCGTGCATTCGCCGGTGTCCGTCGGGGCAATCTGTTCGCCGAGCACCGCATTCAGCAGGGTCGACTTGCCGGCTTTGACGATGCCTGCCACGGCCAGGCGCAGCGGCTCCTCCAGACGCGCCGACAGCTGATCAAGGACGGCAACTGCAGCAGGGTCGTCCTCGTACAGCCTCCGGGCCGCAGCCAGGAGCGCGACGGTGTCCTCGTAGGTTCCCGAGGTCACGGGGCAACGACCCCCTTCACCTCTGCGGAAGGCAGGGCGGGCAGTTGGGCTCGCACCTGTTCGAGTTGTCGGAGTTGGTTCCGGAGCTCGAGGATGCGCTTGTCCCGTTGTTCGGTGAAGGTGCCCGCGGACTGCTTGGCCGACAACACCGCCTCGGTCAGCGAGCGGTGGAGCTGGTCGGCGATGCCGCCGAAGTGGTCCCGCACGGTGCGCTGGACGGTCCGCATGCGGTCCCTCAGCTGCTTGCCGACCTGGAAGGTGACCTCGTCGACGTGGCGCCGCACGATGCCCTTCGCCTCGAACCTGCGACGAGACAGGCGGGAGTTCATGTCCTCCCGGTACGCCCGGCGTCCCACCAGGACGCCTGCCAGGAGCGAGACGGGGTTGATGAGCGACATGCCGATCAGCCCGGTGGCCAGCCCAACCATGAGAACGCCGCCGTAGGAGCCGCGGACTCCGATGTAGATCTTCTCGACCGCGCCCAGCTGACCTGCGCGGTAGTCCGGGATCTCCTCCACGCCGTCGAGCAGACCGGTCGTCTCGCCGACCGCGATGACGGGCAGCGCAGTCTCGTCCTCGATGAACAGGTCCGCGATCTCCTCGGTCAGCGCCTTGGCGCGCTCCTCCGTCCACACGAAGGTCTCCGAGATGGCTGCCGCGATCCGCTGGTCGATCCACTCTGCGATCTGGTCCCAGATGGGTGCGGGGTCGCCCTGGTCGATCGCGTCCTCGGCCTCCCTCTGCACCCGCCGCAGCCGGTCCCTCAGATCGTGCTCCATGTCGGAGATGAGGTCGGCGATGCTGTCCCCGAGCGCCACCTGCCAGCGGGACGACCGGCCCCGGAACTCATCCGCCCGCTGCTTGGCCTCCTCCAGCTTGAGAATCAGTTGCGGTGTGCCGTCCGGGTCGACAAGGGCGCTCAACTCGGAACTTGCGGACACCGTCATCTGGTCCACGACGAAGTTCAGGTCGTGGACGGCGCTGCGCGCGTGGATGATCTCGGCTCGCCGCAGCACGTCGAGCCTCAGGTGCGACACGAGTTCGGGGAAACCGGACTCCGAGTTGAGTTCCCCGTCCTGCTGGGCGGCGGCCATGAGTCTGAGGTCGCTCGACACTGCGAAGAGCGGGAGTTCGCCGATTCCCTCCAGGTGCCCGCGGTCTATCATCTCGATGGTTCGCCAGTCCGGATAGAGGTCGGTCTTGGCGAGCACGGCCGCAACGTTTGGCGAGATGCGCATCGCGTGCTTCAGCAGCTGCACCTCGGGCTCGGTGTATTCCTGTGAGGCGTCCGACACCATGAGGACGGCGTGGGCCGACGAGAGCGCAGACAACGTGGTGAGGGCGGTGGACGAGTCGAGGCTGCCGATACCGGGGGAGTCGACGAGGCGCAGGCCACCCTTCAGGATCTCGCGGGGAAGCACGACCTCCGCCGCGACGAGGTGCCGCTCGTTTCCGGGGTTGCCGAGTTCGGAGACGTACTGGGGCAGGTCCTCGATCCGGACCGGCTGCCGTTTGACGTCCGTCTTGCCGGGGCCCGCCTCGGACTGGATCAGGACGCTGGCGGCAGGTTGGGTACCGTAGCCGACCGCGGTGGGGACGCTGGTTGCCACGTCGTCGTCGATGGGGCAGACGGGGGCGTTGACGAGGGCGTTGATGAGCTTGCTCTTACCCTGCTTGAACTCGCCCACCACGATGACGCGAACCTCGGGGTCCCTCAGCCTTGCGCGGGTCTGCAGTAGCCGCCCGGCGAGATCCGTTCGGCCGATGCTGGTGGCCATGCGGCCGACCGCCTCCACCATGCCGAGCAGCGCTTCCTGCTTCGGCAGCACGACCTTCCCCTCGACGACTTCCGCAGGCTTCTCGTTCATTCGGGGTCCTCTCCGCACACGGTCAACGGTGCTCCAATCCTAGGCGGGAACGGAACAGGCCGAGTGCCCGGCCACTGTCGGGGTGGCCGGGCACTCGGGTCTTGACGGGGTGTTCAGGATCAGAACAGGTGGAGATCCGTGACCTCGCTGCCACCTGCGGCAGCGTGCGGGCTGAAGATGTTGCCGCTGTTGTCCCACGTGTTGCTGTCGATGTCGGTGACCTCGTTGGTGAACGAATCGTGGACGTTGACGTCGACGTTCGTGTGGGTGGAGTTGTCGTTGAACGAGTCGTTGACGTCGACGTCGAAGTTCGCGTCGTAGTGCTGCGAGTAGTCGTTGAACGAGTCGGTGATCGTGCTGTTGATCTGGGTGTTGCCGATGTTGACGTCGCCGAGGCTCACGCTGAAGGACGAGTTGTCGATGGCCACGTCGCCGCCGGCTGCGATGGAGCCGTCACCGAAGGCCACGTTGGCGCTGTGGCTGAAGCTCTGGTTGACGTCGCCGCCCGCGCTGATCGCCTGGTTGACCGACTGATCGAAGTTCAGGGAACGGTTGTCGATGGAGATGTCCCCGCCGCCGAAGCCGCCGCCATGTCCGAAGGGGCCGTGGCCGCCATCGAGCATCCCGCCGAAGTTGAAGTCGCCGACGTTGGTCTGGTACTGGCGAATGCCAACCTTGGTGGAGTAGTCGTTGAGGGTCTGCGAGTTGAAGGAGCTCGTGATGTTGAACGAGTCCTGGTTGCGGATGGAGTTGTCGGTGTTCCAGGAGTCGTTGACGGAGTTGTCCGAGTTGTCGTTGAAGGAGTCCTCGACCTCGACATCAACTGCGACGTTGGTCGATGCGTCGGTGTTCCACGAGTCGTTGACGGAGTTGTCCGAGTTGTCCGAGTTGTCCGAGTTGTCGTTGAAGGAGTCCTCGACCTCGACGTCGACGTTGGTCGAGTTGTCCGAGTTGTCGGAGTTGTCCGAGTTGTCCGAGTTGTCCGAGTTGTCCGAGTTGTCGGTCCAGGAGTTGTCCGAGTTGTCCGAGTTGTCCGAGGCGTCCACGGAGACGTCGGCGTCGACGTTGACGTTCGTGGAGTTGTCGGAGTTGTCGTTGTTGGAGTCGTTGACCGAGTTGTCCGACTGGTCCTTGAAGGAGTCTTCGATGACTGACTGGAGACCGAGGAGGTTGGTGTTGTCGCTCATCGTCTTGCCTTTCTGTTTGTCGCCGGGTTGGCGTCTTGGGTCAATCCTTCATCCGAAGAACGGTCCGTACATCGGGGGTCACCCCGCAAACCCCCATGCGGAGCTTCGGGGATCGCGGGACATGGGGATGCCCGAGGTGGGGGTTCGGCCTAGATTTGGCCCGTGGACATCCTCTCGGAGCAGGGACTGCGTGCAATCGAGGTTGCCGAGGCCGAGGCCGACCCCGCCTCGCTCGGGGCCGCCGAGCGGCTGCGCCGTTCGTTTCCGCCGGAACTTGCCGCCCAGGCCCTGACGCAGGTCGCTCTGCGTCGACGTGCGGCCGGCAAGTTCCCGCGCGCCGCTGAGATGTTCCTCACCTCCGACGGGTTACAGCAGGCGACGCGCCCCCGCGTGGCGGCGTGGCGCGCCCGTTTGTTCGCGGAGGCAGGCATGGAGGAGGTGTGGGATCTCGGCTGCGGGCTCGGGGCCGACGCCATGGCATTCCAGGAGGCCGGCATCCGGGGCCAGGGTGTGGAGGCCGATGCCACCACGGCAGCCTTCGCGACGGTGAACCTCGCCCTGGTGGGAGGCCCGCCCGTGATCCACGCACGAGCGGAGGACGTCGCGGTCCCGCTTGGTGCAGGCATCTTCCTCGACCCGGCGCGGCGCACCGCGCGCGGGCGCACCTGGGATGTCGCGGACTTCACGCCGCCCTGGAGTCTCGTCGAGGGGTACCTGGAGGGCGGGCGGTTCTGCTGCGTGAAACTCGGCCCGGGCCTGCCGAAGGAACTGATCCCCGACGGCGTCGCCGCCATCTGGGTCTCAGAGGGTGGCGAGGTGGTGGAGGCATCACTGTGGAACCGGCTCGAGGCCGGCCCGGCCGCCGTCGTGTTCCCCAGGGCGGGCGGCGAACCGGAAGTCCTGCGAGCGGGGACCGTGCCCCGGGAGCTCCCCGTCGCCGACATCGGGCGTTACATCCTGGAGCCGGACAATGCGGTGATCCGTGCCGGCCTTGTCACGGAGGTCGTGCCCGAGGGTGCCTGGCTCCTCGACCCGCACATCGCCTACCTCTCCTGCGACGGACTGCCGCAGAGCACTCTGGTGGATGTCTTCGAGGTTCAGGACGTGTTGCCGCATGACATCAAGGTCCTGCGGGCACACGTCCGGCAGCATGGGATCGGGACGCTCGAGATCAAGTGCCGGGGCGTCGACGTCGACCCCGCCACGCTGAGACGTGCCCTTCGCCCACGCGGAGGTCACAGCGCCACGCTGATCCTTTCCCGGACCCCGAAGGGCGCCGTGGCGGTGGTGGCACACCGGGTTCAGTCGCAGTAGACGTCGGTGATAAGGTCCCAAGGGTGTTTGGGAGCGATACGTGACGCCGGCGCAGGCGCTCGCGCCGACAGCGGGGGCCCGATGTTCGGATTCCGCCCTGATCCGACACGGAGTGGACCGATCGCGAGGGCGACGGCGGATGAGTAGGGAGTCGTCGCTTTGATCAGGTATCTGGTGCGCCGTTTCTTCGGGTGGTTGTTGATGATCGTCGTGGCGGCGAACATCACGTATTTCCTGGCCTGGGCCTACATGGACCCGCGCAGCAACTACGTCGGGCGACGCCCGCCACTGACACCCGACCAGATCACGCAGCAACTGTTGCCGCGCAACCTCAGTGACACGGTCCCCATCTGGGAGCGCTGGTGGAACTGGATCAGTGGGATCGTCCTGCGCTGGGACTGGGGGGTCAGCCCAGTGGGACAGGTGGTCACGGAGCAGGTGTCGTTTCGGATGTGGGTGAGTGCGGAACTCGTCCTCGGCGCGACGATCCTCACGACCCTGCTCGGCGTAGCCCTCGGCGTCTTCACGGCCTCGCGGCAGTACAAGCTGGCCGACCGCATCGGCCAGGCCACCTCCATCATCACCATGAACATCAACATCGTCGTCGCCGCGCTCGGGATCGTGCTCCTCGCCATCGCGTTCAACGACTGGGTGGGTGTGCGCGTGTTCTACGTGACCGGCTCGTCGAGCAGGGACGTGACGGGTTTCATCCCGACATTGGTGGACGTCCTGCAGCATCTGACACTGCCGACGATCGCACTGGTGCTCATCGGCTACTCAGGCATCCACTTCCTTCAGCGCTCGCTGCTGCTCGACAATATCAAGGCCGATTACGTCCGCACCGCCCGCGCCAAGGGCCTGACCAAGCAGCAGGCCATCCGCAAGCACGCCCTGCGCACGTCGCTGATCCCCGTCGCCACACAGGTGGCCTTCACTATCCCGACCGTGTTCACGGGCGCGGTGCTGACAGAGACCATCTTCGCGTGGAACGGCATGGGTCGGTACTTCATCGAGACCATCAAGAACAACGACATCCACGGCACCGTGGCCGTGGCGGCCTTCGGTGCCATGCTGACGGCGGTGGGCGCGCTGCTGGCGGACATCGCCGTCGTCGTCCTCGACCCGCGAGTGAGGGTGAGCTGACCATGACAGACGTCATCGATCCGACGATCCACCCCGCAGACGGGCCCGCCGAAGTGGTGTCGACCAAGCGGATGTCGAAATGGAGCCTCTACCGCAGGCGCTTTATGCGCAACAAGCCCGCCGTTGGTGGCGTGGTCATCTTCCTGCTGCTGGTCCTGTTCGCGATCTTCGGCCAGATCTTCGCGAAGTTCGACCACGTGGAACTCGACTTCCTCAACCTCGGTACACCCCCCTCCGCGGAGCACTGGTTCGGCACCACCGCCGCCGGCAACGACACATACGCACAGGTGGTCGTCGGACTGCGGCGTTCGCTGATGATCGCGGTGTCCGTGTCCGTGGGTGTGACCGCACTCTCCGCTGTGATCGGGACGGCTGCCGCCTACTTCGGTGGCTGGGTGGAACGGTTCACGCTGGTCGTCATCCACTTCATGATGGTCGTTCCGAGCTTCCTGGTGCTTGCCATGATCTCGAACCGCTCGGGCGGCGACTGGCGTGTGATCGCACTGATCATGGTGTTCGTCGTCGGCTGGTTCTTCCCCGCCCGCGTGATCTGGACCATGGCGCTCTCGTTGCGGGAGCGGGAGTTCGTACAGGCCGCGCGCTACATGGGCGTCCCGGGCATGCGGATCGTCCTCAGGCATCTGATCCCCAACATCGGGTCGCTCCTGGTCATCAACTTCACGCTCGGAATCGTGTCCGCGGTCATGACCGAGACCGGGCTGTCGTTCCTCGGGTTCGGCGTGAAGATCCCGGACGTGTCACTCGGCTCGCTGATCGGGTCCGGCGCCAACACGATCACGAGTGCGCCGTGGCTGTTCTACTTCCCGGCTGGGGCACTCACGTTGCTGACCGTCTCAATGGCACTGGTCGCCGACGGACTTCGCGATGCCCTCGATCCCACCTCGGCAGCAGGAGGCCGCGCATGAGCCCCATCCTCTCGGTCCGTGATCTCCGAGTCAGCTTCCCCTCCGAGGCAGGCCGCGTCGATGCCGTCCGAGGTGTCTCCTTCGACCTGGAGGTCGGCAGGACACTCGGCATCGTGGGCGAGTCGGGTTCGGGCAAGTCCGTGACGTCCCTTGCCATCATGGGCCTGCTCGACGAGAACGCGCACGTCGAGGGCTCGATCATCTACGACGGACAGGAACTCATCGGCAAGTCCGACAAGCAACTGTCCATGATCCGGGGCAACGGCATGTCCATGGTCTTCCAGGACCCGCTCACGTCGCTGACGCCCGTGTACACGATCGGCGCCCAACTGGTCGAGGCACTCACCGTGCATCGCCGCATGGGCAAGAAGGAGTCCTGGGACCGGTCCGTGGAACTGCTCCGGTTGGTGGGTATCCCCGAGCCCGAGAAGCGGATGAAGTCCTTCCCGCACGAGTTCTCGGGCGGCATGAGGCAGCGTGTCGTCATCGCGATCGCGATGGCCAACGACCCCAAGCTCATCATCGCCGACGAGCCCACCACAGCCCTGGACGTCACCATCCAGGCCCAGATCCTGGACCTCATCCAGAAGGCCCAGACCGAGACCGGCGCCGCGATGATCATGATCACCCACGACATGGGCGTGGTCGCGAGGACCGCCGACGACGTGATCGTCATGTATGCGGGCAAGCCCGTGGAGCAGGCGCCGGTGCGCGAGGTGTTCCACCGCCCCCGCATGCCGTACTCGATCGGGTTGCTGGGTGCCATCCCCCGCGTCGACAAGAAGGTCAACGAGCCCCTCATCCCCATCGAGGGCAACCCGCCGCTGCCGATCGACCTTCCGGACGAGTGCCCGTTCGCAGATCGTTGCCCCATCGTGATCGACGCCTGCCGTGCACGCGAGCCGGAGCTGGGCCTGGTCACGACCTCGTCCGGCGAGCCCCACAGGGCTGCCTGCATCCGCGCAGGCGAGATCGCCGACGGCGGCCTGATCGACGGCCACCCCGTCTACCCCGTACCGGCGATCGTCGTGAGCGAACTGACCAGGACGCCGCGGGAGCAGCGCCCCGTCACCTTGGAGGTGCGGAACCTGACCAAGACGTTCCCGCTGCTCAAGGGGGCGTTGCTGAAGCGCAAGGTCGGCGAGGTGCATGCGGTGAAGGGGGTCAGCTTCGACATCCGGCAGGGCGAGACCATGGCCATCGTGGGGGAGTCTGGCAGCGGCAAGACGACGACCCTGCTGCAGATCATGGACTTCGCCGAGCAGACCGACGGCGACATCGTCATCGCCGGTTTGAGCGTGAACGACATCTCGAACGCCCGCGAGGAGCGGAGGCTGCGCCGGGACATCCAGATCGTGTTCCAGGACCCGATGGGGGCCCTGGACCCGCGGATGACGGTGGCCGAGATCATCGCGGAGCCGCTGTTCACCATCGGCACCCCTCGCGAGGAGGCCTTCCGGCGTGTGGACGAGCTGATGGGCATCGTAGGTCTCGATCCCGCGCACAGGGACAGGTTCCCGCAGGCGTTCTCCGGTGGCCAGCGGCAGCGCATCGGGATCGCGCGTGCCCTGTCCACCAACCCGAAGATCGTCGTCCTGGACGAGCCCGTGTCGGCCCTGGATGTGTCGATCCAGGCGGGCGTGCTGAACCTGCTGGAGGAGCTGAAGGTCACACTCGGGATTTCCTTCCTGTTCGTCGCCCACGACCTGTCCGTCGTCCGGCACATCGCCGACAGGGTCGCCGTCATGTACCTGGGTGACTTCGTCGAGCACGGCGACGTGGACGAGATCTTCGACAACCCGCAGCATCCCTACACCAAGGCGCTGTTGTCGGCCATCCCCATTCCCGACCCGGACATTGAGCGCGGGCGTCAACGGATCATCTTCGCGCCGGACGGCCGCGAGGTGCAGTGAAGGCCTGCCAAGGTAACCATCTGATAACAGTTCGGTGCTTGGGCGCCCCCGGGTTGGGGGGAGGTTGGCACCCCGCTAGGGTTCGTGTCTATTGACACGCCGCAAGGCGAGAGGAGCGTTATGAAGCAGCACAAGCTGTTGAGGACCGCCGCAGTCGGCGCGGCCCTCGCACTCACACTGACCGCATGTGGGTCCAACGGATCCGGGACCGGGACGACATCCCCGGGCGCAAGCGGCCCGACCGGGTCGGAGTCACCGGCCGGCGTCAAGGCGGCCGACTACAACCCGCAGCCGCGCGAGAACCTGAAGCAGGGCGGTGAGGCGCACTTCCCGATCAACGAGATCCCGGCACAGCTGAACGCCTTCAACAGTGACGGCTCGGCGGACACGGCGCGCATCGCGGCCTGGTACATGCCGCAGATGATGCTCCAGAAGCCCGACGGCACGCCCTACAAGAACGACGCCTACCTGGATGAATGGAAGATCGACACCGTCGACGGCAACACCCAGATCACCTTCACCTTCAAGAAGGAGGCGCACTGGAACGACGGCACCGACATGGACTGGACCGCCATCGACGCCACCTGGAAGGCGAACCGATCCACAGAGGAGGGCTTCAACCCGAACGCCACCGACGGCTACAAGGCCATCAAGACGGTCACCCAGGGCGACACCCCGAAGACCGCGATCGTCACCTTCAACGGCGCGTTCGCGTGGCCCGAGATGCCGTTCCTGACGGGCATCCTGCACCCGAAGGTCAACACGCCCGCGATCTTCAATGAGGGCTTCATCGACAACCCACATCCCGAGTGGGGCGCGGGCCCGTACAAGGTGAAGAAGTTCGACGCCAACACCGACTTCATCTCCTTCGAACCGAACCCCGAGTGGTGGGGCGAAAAGCCGATGCTCGACCTCGTCACCTTCACGGGCATGGAGGCCTCGGCGTCCATCAATGCCTTCAAGAACGGTGAGATCGACATGGTCGGCACCGGCACGAAGGACCGTCTGGCCCAGGTTGCCGACATGCCCGACGTGGTCACCTACCGCGCCCAGCAGACCGCCAACACGCTGATCATGGTCGACTCGACCAAGCCGCAGTTCACCGACGTCAAGGTGCGCCAGGCCTTCTTCATGGCCATCAACGTCGACCAGCAGAAGCAGATCGCATGGAACGGCCTCGACTACACCGAGGATCCTGCCGGTTCGCTCACCCTGTTCTCCTTCCAGCCCGGCTACGAGAACTCGCTGGCCAACGCGGGCTGGAAGTTCGACGCCGACGGCGCCAACAAGCTGCTCGACGAAGCGGGGTGGGTTGCAGGCTCCGACGGCATCCGTGAGAAGGGCGGCGTGAAGCTGTCGGTCGTCTACCCGATCTTCAGCGATGATCCGACCCAGGAGGCCCTCGCGAAGGCCCTGCAGGCACAGCAGAAGGCCGTCGGCATCGACCTCAAGATCGATGTCCGCCCCGGCAGCGCCTTCTCCAAGGACTTCACCACGAAGAACTGGGACATCTTCGGTCTTCGCTTCACGTCCTCCGACCCGTTCGGTGCAGCCTGGTTCTGCCAGCTCTACTGCTCCGACTCCGGCCTGAACCTGTCGGGCGTCGGCACGGCAGCGATGGATGAGCGTATCAAGAAGGAGGTCGAGGCCCTGCCGACGGCAGAGGCGCAGACCGCTGCCGCCATGAAGCTCGAGGCGGAGATCTACAAGACGACGTGGGGCGTCATGCCGCTCTACAACGGTCCGTCCATCTCCACCGTCAAGAAGGGCCTGGCCAACCTCACCCCGGAGCCGTACGTGGGTCTTGACCTGTTCGGCGTCCAGCCAGTCGAGAACCTGGGCTGGGAGAAGTAGCCCGTCAGACGAACGAGAGGGGCGGGGCCGGTGGTCGATCCCCCGGCCCCGCCCCTCTCTGCCGCCCCGGGAGCGAAACCCCGGGCTCGGGCCGCGGGGGAGGGGAGCCCTACTTCAGGCCCAGTTCGATGTTGGCGCCGGGGATGGCGGCCAGCAGTTCACGGGTGTAGTCCACCTGCGGGTTGTCGAACACCTCGTCGGTGGTGGCACGCTCCACGATCCTGCCTTCGTGCATCACGCACACGTGGTCGGCCAGCAGCCTGACGACGGCGAGGTCGTGGGTGATGAACAGGTAGGTCAGCGACAGCTCCCGCTGCAGGTCCGCGAGCAGTTCCAGGATCTGCGCCTGGACGAGCACGTCGAGGGCGGAGACGGCCTCGTCCAGCACCAGGATGTCCGGCTTCAGTGCGAGTCCCCGAGCCACGGCCACACGCTGCCGCTGACCGCCGGACAGCTCGTTCGGGTAGCGGGTCTCCAGCTCGCGCGGGAGTGCCACCTGGTCGAGCAGTTCGCGCATGCGGGCCTTCCTGCTCGCATGGTCACCGACGCCGTGGATGCGCAGCGGCTCCATGATGGTGTTGCCGATGTTGTGAAGCGGGTCGAGCGAGCCGTACGGATCCTGGAACACCGGCTGCAGGGTACGCCGCAGCTCGAACAGGCCGTGCCCGGACAGGCCGGCCGTGTTCTTGCCGTGGATGCGGATGGCGCCCGCAGTGGGCCGCTCCAGCTGCAGCACCATCTTGGCGATGGTGGACTTGCCGGAGCCGGACTCGCCCACGAGTGCCAGGGTCTGGCCCTTGTGGATCCTGAAGTTGGCGTCGTCGACGGCGACGAGGTCGTCGTGCCCGAAGGTGCCCTTGCGGAGTTTGAAGACCTTGCGCAATCCCTCCACCTCGACGACGGGTTCGCCCTCGGCGTGGGCGTCGCCGGATGCTGTCACCTCGGTGATCCCCAGGCCGATACGGCGGGACGCGAGGCTGGGCGCCGCGGCCACGAGCCGCTGGGTGTAGGGATGCTGGGGTCGCTGCAGGATCTCACGGCTGGGTCCGGACTCGACGATATGGCCCTGGTACATCACGATCAGCTTCTCGGCGCGCTCGGCGGCGAGCCCGAGGTCGTGGGTGATCAGCACCACCGCCGTCCCGAGCTCGGAGGCCATCGATTGCAGGTGGTCGAGCACCACCTTCTGGACGGTGACGTCGAGCGCGGACGTGGGCTCGTCGGCGATGAGCAGGTCCGGCTTGGCCGACAGCCCGATTCCGATCAGGGCGCGCTGCTTCATGCCGCCCGAGAACTGATGCGGGTACTGACGCATGCGCCGCTCGGCGTCCTTGAGTCCGGCCTCCCTGAGTACCTCGGCGGCACGCTCCCGGATGTCCTTCCTCCTGCTTGCCACCCCGTTGGCGCGGATCGCCTCCTCCACCTGGAAACCGATGGACCAGACGGGGTTCAGGTTGGACATCGGGTCCTGCGGCACGAAGCCGATCTCCCTGCCACGGATGGACTCCATCTGGCTGCGGCCGATACCGACGAGTTCCTGTCCTCGCCAGGTGATCGAGCCACCGGTGACCCGGCCTGTGCCGGGCAGCAGGTTGATGACCGCATGCATGGTCGTCGACTTCCCGGAGCCGGACTCGCCCACGATCGCCACGGTCTCGCCCGGATGGACATCGAACGAGACACCGTGCAGCACCTCGTTGGGCTGCTTCCCGGTCTTGAATGCGACCTTCAGGTCGCGGACGCTGAGCAGAGCGGTCACCTCTGGGCCCTCGCCTTCGGGTCGAGTGCGTCCCGCAGGACCTCGCCGAACATGACGAAGCCGAGCACCGTCACGGTCAGCGCGATGGACGGGTAGGCGAGTGTCAGGGGCGCCGTGCGCAGGTTGACCTGTGCCGCGGAGATGTCGTTGCCCCAGCTGATGTATTTCGCTGGTGGCAGCCCAACGCCCAGGAACGAGAGCACCGCCTCCGCCACGATCGCCGACGACAACGAGAGTGTCGTCACGACGATCACGGGGGCGATGGAGTTGGGCAACACGTGGAGCCAGAGCGTCTTCAGGCGCGACAGACCGAGCGACTCCGAGGCCATCACGAAGTCGAGGTTCTTGACCCTGAGGATCTCGGAGCGCATGATTCGTGCGGTCACCGGCCAGGCGAAGCCACCGATGGCAAGCGAGATGACGAACACGTTGCGGTGGGCGGAAAGCACGCTCATGACGACGACGGCCGCAAGGATGTAGGGGATCGAGAAGAAGATGTCGCCGATTCGGGACATCACCGCGTCGGTGACGCCGCCGTAGAAGCCCGAGAACGACCCGATCACGGTCCCGATCAGGAACGTCATGGAGATCACGATCAGGCCCACGGACAGCGAAGTGGAGGTGCCGTGCACGATGCGGGCGTAGATGTCGCACCCCTGGAAGTCGAACCCGAGGGGGTGCCCGGCCTCGGAGGGCCCGTTGGAGCGGCTCAGGATGCAGAGGCGCGGATCGACCTTGGTGAACAACGTCGGGAACAGCGCCATCGCAAGCACCAACAGGATGATGACAGCGGAGATCCAGAACATCGGGCGGGAACGCATGTCGCGCCACGCGTCGAGCCAGAGGTTCGACTTCTGCTCCTTGATCCGGACGGCGTCCACGGTGAGGGTCTCGCCCTGCCCGAACGGCGCAACATAGTGCTCGG
The DNA here is from genome assembly GCA_039811745.1 of Arachnia sp. GTDB lineage: Bacteria > Actinomycetota > Actinomycetes > Propionibacteriales > Propionibacteriaceae > Arachnia. The sequence continues at coordinate 56,504 of JBDHZH010000006.1, read as the reverse complement.
CAGGAGGAGTGATCAGGTCAGGCATAGCGGATCCTCGGATCAAGCACGGCGTACAGCAGGTCGACGACCAGGTTGACCGTCAGGTAGATGAGCACCATCACGGTGACGAAGGAGACGACGGTGGGGTTCTCGCCCCGCCGGATGGCCTGGAACAACACGTTGCCCACGCCCGGGACGTTGAAGATGCCCTCGGTCACCGTGGCGCCGACCATGAGCCCGCCGAAGTCGGTGGCAAGGTTGGTGACCGTCGGGATCAGGGAGTTGCGCAGCACGTGCACGGGGACGACACGGCGGCGGGGGAGGCCCTTGGCGTAGGCCGTTCGCACGAAGTCCTGGTTGAGGGTGTCGATCACCGAGGCGCGTGTCAGGCGCATGCTGGTGGCGTAGAGACTGACCCCCAGGACCATGCCGGGCAGCAGCAGGTCGTAGAACGAGGAGCCGCTGCCGACCGTCGTGCGGAACCAGCCGAGCTTGATGCCGAAGAAGAACTGGGCGATGAAGGCGATGACGAAGATGGGGATGCTCAGCCAGATGAGCCCGATGATCAGGTTCAGGTTGTCGAAGAACTTGCCCTTGCGCAGCCCCGAGTAGAGGCCGATGCCGATGGCGAGAACGAGTTCGATGGCGACGGCGATGATGGCGAGGCGCAGCGTCACGGGGAACGTGCGGGCCAGGATGGTGCTCACCTGCTGGCCGTTGAAACTGGTTCCGAAGTCGCCGACGAAGATGCCCTTCAGGTAGAGCACGTACTGCACGATGAACGGCTTGTCGAGGTTGTACTGCTCGCGGAGTTTGGCCAGGACTGCCGGGTTCGGGGTCTTGTCGCCGAACATCGCGAGTATCGGGTCTCCGGGCATGGCGAACACCATGAAGTAGATGAGGAACGTGGTGCCGAGCAGCACGGGGATCACCTGGAGGATGCGGAGGATGACATACCTCAGCACCTGCACCACCTCTTCTCTGAGTTGGTGACCCGTGCGCGACGAGCGCCTGGGTCATGAAACCGCGAATCGTGGACCAACCTATCGCCCACCTCGCGGTGGGCGCCATACCGGACCGTCCACCAGGCGCCCGTCATGGCAGGGACGAGGCCCCGGGAAACAGTTCCCGGGGCCTCGGTCGAGTCGGCTACTTGGCCGTGATCTCGTAGTAGAGCGGCACGGAGTTCCAGCCGAAGACGACGTTGGAGACGTTCTTGCTGTATCCGCCGGTGACGTTCGAGTACCACAGCGGGACGGAGGGCAGATCCTTGAGGAGGATCTCCTGCGCCTGCTGGAAGAACTTGTTCGCCCCGGCTGCGTCGGTCTGCGTCTGCCCATCCTGGAGAAGCTTGTCGAAGTCGGCGTTGGTGTAGTCACTGTCGTTCGAGCTTGCGCCTGTGGCGTACAACGGGGCGAGGAAGTTGTACAGGCCCGGGTAGTCGGCCTGCCAACCCGTGCGGAACGCGGTCTTGATGGTGCGCTGGTTCACCGCGCTGCGCAGTTCCTTGAACGTCGCATACGGAGCGCCCGCCGCATCGATGCCGAGGGTGTTCTTGATGCTGTTCGTAACGGCATCGACCCAGGCCTGGTGTCCGCCATCGGAGTTGTAGGCGATCTCGAAGGTGCCGCTCCACGGCGCCATCGCGTCCGCCTTCGCCCAGAGTTCCTTGGCCTTGGCTTGGTCATACTTGAGCACGTCGGCTCCGGCCAGCTTGTCGCTCCAGCCGTTGATGACCGGGGAGGTGAAGTCGCTGGCGGGGGTGCGGGTTCCGAAGAAGATCACCTTCGTGATCTCGTCGCGGTTGATGGCCATGGACAGCGCCTGCCTGCGGAGCTTGCCCTCCTCGCCGCTGAAGTGCGCCAGGCTCTCCGGGATGGTGAAGGACTGGAAGACGGCCGACGGCTGGTTCACTGCACGGTCGCCGAGGTCGGTCCCGAAGGTCTTCAGGGCGGCGGCCGGGATCCCGTCCAGAACGTCGACGTTGTCGCCGAGCAGGTCCGCGTACCCGGCGTCCTGGCTCGCGTAGAACTTGAACGTCAGTCCACCGTTGGCCGGCTTGCGGGGGCCGTTGTAGTCGGCGTTGGCGACGAGATCGATCTGCTCGTCATGCTTCCATGCGCCGGCACCGCCGAGCTTGTAGGGACCGTTGCCGACGGGGTTCTGGCCGAAGGCGGCCATGTCCGTGAACGCGGCATCGGGCAACGGGTAGTAGGCGGAGTAGCCGAGGCGCAACGGGAAGTCCGCGACGGCCTTGCTGAGTGTAATGGTGAACGTCGTGTCGTCGACGACCTTCAGGCCGCTCAGTTCCGCGACGCTCTTGTCGACGGTGTAGCCCTCGATGTCCTCGAACCAGCTGCTGTTGAGTTGTGCGTTGTCCAGAGCCGCACCGTAGTTCCACGCCTTCACGAAGTTCTCCGCCTTGACGGTGGTGCCGTCGGTGAACTTGGAGTCGCTGCGGATCTTGACCGTGAAGTGGATGGAGTCGGTCGTCTCGACGGAGGTGGCGAGGTCCTTCTGGGGTGCGCCCTTGCCGTCGTAGTAGAACAGCCCCGCGAAGATCGAGTCGAGGATCCTGCCACCGCCGACCTCGTTGGTGTTGGTGGGGATGAGCGGGTTCTCGGGCTCGCTGCCGTTGGCGGTGATGATGGCTGCGGCGTTGGCCGTGCCGCCGGTGGTCTCGCCTGCCGACGTCGTCGTGCCGGGAGTGGTGCCGCCGCCCGAACTGCAGGCGGTGAAGGCGAGCGAGGCCGCTGCCGCCAGCGCGAGGATGCGCAAGCTGATTCGTGATCGAGTCACGGGATTCCTCCTTGATCCGTCTTCTGGTCGTTGTGCGCCGTGCACCCCGAAGCTCTCCGTGAGACGGTGTGGTTTGGGGCGTGAGTCTAGCCAGTGGAGGCGCCCAAGCGAATGGCGCCACCGAGTTGTTATTGAATCGTGAGGAAACCTTCCCGGATGATGGCGGCGGCACCTCGCTGGCACTCGGCTTGCCTGAGTGCTAACGCCGGTATAACTTGGGTGGTGGCACTCGGGCAAGCAGGGTGCCAGCGTTCGGGCGGCACCGCGACGACGTCCGGACGACCCAATCGACAGACAATGAACCGGCCACGCGCCGGGAACCGACAGAAAGAGGTTTGACGTGGCAACCACGATCACACCGCTCGAGGACCGCGTCCTCGTCGAGCCGCTGGAGGCTGTCCAGACCACCGCTTCCGGCCTCGTCATCCCCGACACCGCCAAGGAGAAGCCGCAGGAGGGCCGCGTCGTGGCCACCGGGCCCGGCCGCATCGACGACAAGGGCAACCGCGTGCCGCTGGACGTCGCCGAGGGCGACATCGTCATCTTCTCCAAGTACGGCGGCACCGAGGTCAAGTACGACGGCAAGGAGTACCTGCTCCTCGCCGCGCGTGACATCCTCGCCGTCGTCTCCAAGTAAGGACTGACACTCATGCCAAAGATCCTGCAGTTCGACGAGGAGGCGCGCCGCTCCCTTGAGCGCGGTGTGGACGCCCTCGCCAATACTGTCAAGGTGACCCTCGGCCCCAAGGGACGCTACGTCGTCCTGGACAAGAAGTGGGGCGCACCCACCATCACCAACGACGGCGTCACCGTCGCCAAGGAGGTGGAGCTCGACGATCCGTACGAGGATCTCGGCGCCCAGCTGGCCAAGGAGGTCGCCACCAAGACCAACGACGTCGCCGGCGACGGCACCACCACCGCCACCGTGCTGGCCCAGGCGCTCGTGCACGAGGGCCTGCGGGCCGTCACCGCCGGTGCGAACCCGATCGGCCTGAAGCGCGGCATCGACAAGGCCGTTGACGCGGTCGTCGAGCGGCTGCGCGCGAATGCCAGCCAGGTCGACACCACGGCCGAGATGGCGTCCGTGGCCACGATCTCCTCGCGTGACGAGCAGATCGGCGCCCTCATCGCCGACGCGTTCGACAAGGTCGGCAAGGACGGGGTCATCACCGTCGACGAGTCCAACACCTTCGGCACCGAGCTCGAGTTCACCGAGGGCATGCAGTTCGACAAGGGCTACCTGTCGCCGTACTTCGTCACCGACGCGGACCGCATGGAGGCCGTGCTGGAGGATCCGTACATCCTCATCCACTCCGGCAAGATCTCGTCGATGAACGACCTCCTGCCGCTGCTGGAGAAGGTCATCGCGGCCAAGGGCACGCTGTTCATCGTGGCAGAGGACGTCGACGGCGAGGCACTGTCCACGCTCGTGGTCAACAAGATCCGCGGCACCTTCACGTCAGTTGCCGTCAAGGCGCCGGCATTCGGTGACCGCCGCAAGGCCATGCTCGAGGACATCGCCATCCTCACCGGCGGCCAGACCGTCGCAGCTGAGGTTGGCCTCAAGCTCGACCAGGTGGGCCTTGAGGTGCTCGGCCGCGCGCGTCGCATCGTCGTCACCAAGGACAACACCACCATCGTCGACGGAGCAGGCGACCCCGCCGAGGTGCAGGGCCGCGTTGCCCAGCTCGCGGCGGAGATCGCCCGCACCGACTCCGACTGGGATCGTGAGAAGCTCCAGGAGCGGGTCGCGAAGCTGGCCGGCGGCGTGTGCGTCATCAAGGTGGGTGCCGCCACGGAGGTGGAGCTCAAGGAGAAGAAGCACCGCATCGAGGATGCCGTCTCGGCCACCCGTGCAGCCATCGAGGAGGGCATCGTCGCAGGCGGCGGATCGGCTCTGATCCATGCCGGCAAGGTGCTCGACGGTGACCTCGGTCTGACCGGTGACGAGGCTGTCGGCGTCGGCATCGTCCGTCGTTCGCTGGCGGAGCCCACGCGTTGGATCGCCGAGAATGCCGGCCAGAACGGCTACGTCATTACCACCCGCGTCGCGGAGATGGAGCCCGGCAACGGCTACAACGCCAAGATCGGTGAGTACCAGAACCTCATCGAGGCCGGCGTCATCGACCCGGTCAAGGTGACGCGTTCCGCGCTCGCCAACGCCGCATCCATCGCCTCCCTGCTGCTCACCACCGAGACCCTCGTGGTGGACAAGAAGGAAGACGACGACAAGAAGTGACGTGAGCAACGCATGACGAGGCCCCGGGGTTCCCCCCGGGGCCTCGTCACTTGTGGGGTCCGATCCGGCCGTTACCCTCCGTCGAGTGCCCTGCGGCGCTCCTGGTACTCCTCGGCGTCCATCTCCCCGCGGGCGAAGCGCTCGTCGAGGATGTCGCGCGCCCTGGGGGTGCCTGTGGCCGCCGGAGTTGTCGGCGTCGGTGCCTTGCTGCGCGACAGGACTCGCGCCAGCAGCACGATCGCGACGATCAGGCCGACCAGCACCAGTAGCCCGAGCAGCCAGCCAAGACCCATGCCCCAGCCATATCCCACGTGGCTCCGGAACATCTCGTCACCTCCTTCGTCGGTTCCGTCATCAACCGCATCCAAACTACCCGTCCCTCCTGTGCGCGACCTGTGGGTGGGATGCCCATCCGGCCGGCACGGTAGACTCGGCGGCGGTCCAACTGGGAGGAGTCGAAAGACAGTGTCACAGCTCACCGGTTCCGGGGTGCCCGGCCCATTCGAGGCGCTCGGCCTCACCTACGACGACGTCCTGTTGCAGCCGAACGAATCGGACGTCATCCCGTCGGAGGCCGACACCGGCACCTGGCTGAGCAGGCGGGTGCGCCTCGGGGTCCCGCTACTGAGCGCCGCCATGGACACCGTCACCGAGGCCCGCATGGCCATCTCGATGGCGCGCGAGGGTGGCATCGGCATCCTGCACCGCAACCTCTCCATCGCGGACCAGGCACACATGGTGGACCAGGTGAAGCGGTCCGAGTCGGGCATGGTCACAGAGCCCATCACCATCTCCCCGGACGCAACGCTGCGCGAGGTGGACGAGTTGTGCGCCACCTACCGGATCTCCGGCGTCCCGGTCGTGGATCCGGAGGGGTTGCTGCTCGGCATCATCACCAACCGCGACCTCCGCTTCGAGGACGACGGCGACCGCCCCGTCCACGAGGTCATGACCCACCTACCACTCGTCACGGCGCCCGTGGGCATCTCGAAGGAGGATGCGCTGGGGTTGCTGGCCAGGAGCAAGGTCGAGAAGCTTCCCATCGTCGATGGCAGGGGACATCTCAAGGGTTTGTTCACGCTGAAGGACTTCGTGAAGGCCGACCAGTACCCGAACGCCACCAAGGACGAGGCCGGGCGGTTGCGCGTCGGTGCTGCCGTCGGATTCTTCGGCGACTCGTGGGAGCGCGCCATGTCCGTGATCGAGGAGGGTGTCGACGTCATCGTCGTGGACACGGCACACGGCCACAGCCGGGGCGTGTTCGACATGATCCGCCGCATCAAGTCCGAGCCCAGGGCCGCCGCAGTCGATGTCATCGGCGGCAACATCGCCACCTACGAGGGCGCCAGGGCGCTGGTCGAGGCCGGAGCCGACGGTATCAAGGTGGGCGTCGGGCCCGGCTCCATCTGCACCACGCGCGTGGTCGCAGGCGTGGGCGTGCCGCAGGTCACCGCGATCTACGATGCCGCCAGGGCCGCGAAGCCCGCGGGCGTGCCGGTCATCGGCGACGGCGGGCTGCAGTACTCCGGCGACATCGCCAAGGCGCTCGTCGCCGGCGCCAGTTCCGTGATGCTCGGCTCGCTGCTGGCGGGGTGTGAGGAGTCGCCCGGGCAACTCGTGTTCATCAATGGCAAGCAGTTCAAGACGTACCGCGGCATGGGCTCGCTGGGAGCCATGGCGGCACGAGGCAGGAGCGCGTCCTACTCCAAGGACCGCTACTTCCAGGGCGACGTCACGAGCGACGACAAGCTCATCCCGGAGGGTATCGAGGGCCAGGTGCCCTATCGTGGTCCGCTGGCACAGGTTGCCTACCAGCTCGTGGGCGGAGTGAGGCAGGCGATGTTCTACTCCGGTGCCCGCACCATCCCCGAACTGCAGGAGCGCGGACGTTTCGTGCGCATCACTTCGGCCGGTCTGCGAGAATCGCACCCGCACGACATCCAGTTGACCGCAGAGGCACCCAACTACTGGTCCCGCTGAGCAAGGAGTCCTCAATGTACGAGCTTGGACGCAGCAAGCGCGTCAGCCACGCCTACAGCTTCGACGATGTCGCCGTGGCGCCGACCAGGCGAACCCGCAGCGAGTCCGAGGTGGACCTGTCGTGGCGCATCGACGCAGTCAGGTTCGAGGTCCCGCTGGTCGCCGCACCGATGGACTCTGTGATGTCGCCGGCGACGGCGATCATCATGGGGCAGCAGGGAGGCCTCGGCGTCCTGAACCTGGAGGGGCTGTGGACGAGGTATGAGGACCCCGCTCCGCAGTTCGAGCAGCTCACCGCGCCGATGGACCAGGTGCACGCGACAAGGCTGATGCAGCAGATCTACTCGGAGCCGGTGAAGCCTGAACTGATCGAGGCGCGCCTCGCCGAGATCCGGGCGGCCGGCGTCCCGGTGGCGGGTGCCCTGTCGCCGGCCCGCACACAGCAGTTCGCCGACGTCGTCGAGAAGGCCGCGATGGATTTCCTCGTGATCCGCGGAACGACTGTGTCCGCCGAGCACGTCGATGCCGCCGAGAACCCGCTGAACCTGAAGGAGTTCATCTACCGCCTCGACACCCCGGTGCTCGTCGGCGGCTGCGCCACCTACCGCATGGCGCTGCACCTCATGCGGGCCGGCGCCGCAGGCGTGCTGGTCGGGTTCGGCGGGGGGGCGACACACACGACGCGCTCGGTGCTGGGCATCGAGGTCCCCATGGCGTCCGCGGTCGCCGACGTGGCGGAGGCCAGGCGTGACTACCTGGAGGAGTCGGGCGGACGGTACGTCCACCTCATCGCCGACGGTGCCGTCGGGCGCTCCGGCGACGTCGCCAAGGCCATCGCATGCGGCGCCGATGCCGTCATGGTCGGTTCACCACTGGCCCGTGCGTTCGAGGCGCCTGGCAAGGGCTGGCACTGGGGCTCGGAGGCATGGCACGAGAAGCTTCCGCGGGGGGAACGCGTCGAGTTCCAGCAGGTCGGCTGCTTCGCCGAGGTCATCAACGGCCCCTCCAGCCTGCCCGACGGCACGATGAACCTGGTCGGCGGGCTTCGGAAGGCCATGGCGCTCACCGGGTACACCGACGTCAAGTCGTTCCAGCGTGCCGACCTCATCCTGCACTGACATGGATCGGGAGGCGGCTCTGGTCGAACTGGCGCGGCTGCGCGGCAGCATCGACAACATGGACTCCGCGTTGATCCACCTGTTGGCGGAGCGGTTCAAGATCACACAGCAGGTGGGGAGGCTGAAGGCATCGGCCGGGCTCCCCCCAGCGGATCCGGAACGCGAGGCCGCCCAGATCCGCAGGCTGCGGGCCCTGGCAGAGGACGCCAACCTCGATCCCGAACTGGCCGAGAAGTTCCTGAACTTCATCGTCGCCGAGGTCGTCCGGCACCACGAGCAGATTGCCAGGGAGACCCCCGCCCAGTGACCCCATCCCAGTGACCCAGCCCAGTGACCCCAGCCCCCCAGGTCGCGTTTACCACCACTGGCCGGGTTCACCACCGTTGTGATGGTGGTGAACCCGGCCAGTGGTGGTAAACCGGGGTTGTCGGTGGGGACGGGGTCAGGCGATGACGTCGCCGTCGTGGGCCTGGCTGGGGATGCCGACGACAACGCCGCCGGCAGGCACGTCCTTGACAACCAGTGCGTTCGCGCCGATCTTCGCGTCGTCGCCGACGTGGATGTTGCCGATGACCTTCGCGCCGGCACCGATCAGGACCCGGTCACCGATGGTGGGGTGCCGCTTGAACCTTCCGCGGGCCCTGCCGCCGAGTGTGACCTGGTGGTACATCAGCACGTCGTCGCCCACGATGGCGGTCTCGCCGATGACGACCCCCATGCCGTGGTCGATGAAGAACCTGCGCCCGATCACTGCGCCGGGATGGATCTCGATTCCGGTGAAGAACCGGGAGAGCTGGCTCAGGATGCGGGCGAGCGGCTGAAGCGCGGGCGACCGGCGCCATAGGGCATGCGCGATCCGGTGGGCCCAGATGGCATGCATCCCCGGATAGGCCAAGGCCACCTCAAGCTTGCTCCGGGCAGCAGGGTCCTCCCGCATGGCGGCGTCGAGGTCCTCCGACATGCGGGAGGCTACAAGCTTGAGGCGGCCGGCAAGTTTCACTGGTCGAGAAGTCCTTCGAAGAGAACGGTGGACAGGTAGCGGTCGCCCGAGTCGGGAACGATCACGACGATATTCTTGCCTGAATTCTCCGGCCGCGCTGCCACCTCGGCCGCGGCGGACAGCGCCGCACCCGCGGAGATGCCGGTGAAGAGCCCCTCCTCCTTGGCGGCGCGCCGGGCGAAGTCGAGTGCCTGGTCGATGTTGCGGGTCACGATCTCGTCGATGACGGAGCGGTCCAGGATCTCCGGGACGAAGTTGGCGCCGAGCCCCTGGATCTTGTGCGGGCCGGGCTGGCCGCCGGACAGGATCGGCGACTCGGCAGGCTCGACGGCGACGATCCGGACCTCCGGCTTGCGTGCCTTGAGCACCTGGCCGACGCCGGAGATGGTGCCGCCGGTACCGATGCCGGCGACGATGATGTCGACGTTGCCCTCGGTGTCGTTCCAGATCTCCTCGGCCGTGGTCCGGCGGTGCACGTCCACATTGGCGGGGTTGGCGAACTGCCGCGCCAGGATTCCGCCGCGCTCGGCCGCGATCTCCTCCGCCTTCGCCACGGCGCCCTTCATGCCCAGCGGGCCAGGTGTCAGGATCAGTTCGGCGCCGAACGCGCGCAGCAGTGCGCGGCGTTCCTTCGACATGGTCTCCGGCATGGCCAGCACGACGGTATATCCCTTGGCGGCCCCGACCATCGCGAGAGCGATTCCCGTGTTGCCGCTCGTGGCCTCGACGATCGTGCCGCCGGGCTTCAACTCCCCGGACGCCTCCGCGGCCTCCACGATGGCGACGCCGATGCGGTCCTTGACGGAGCTGGCCGGATTGTAGAACTCGAGCTTGGCGAACACGTTGGCGCCGGGGCCTGCGAGCTTGTTGATCCTGACGAGCGGGGTGCGGCCTATCAGGGCGGTCACGTCTGCATAGATGGTCATGACCTGCCCAACACGGTGCGCACCCGGATTATTCCGGCGACTTGGGCCAGACAGTGCATCCGGGTTTACCGGCCCCGGCTTCCCTGCCCGTAGACTCGGCCGCATGATCTCCCAGCATGATCTGGTCCTCGTCGTCGACTACGGGGCCCAGTACGCGCAGCTCATTGCCCGCCGCGTGCGCGAGGCGTCCGTCTACTCCGAGATCGTCGGCTCCGACACCCCCACGGGGGCGATCCTGGCCCGCCGTCCGGCCGCGATCATCCTCTCGGGTGGGCCCTCGTCGGTCTACGACGACGGCGCCCCGCGGCTGGACCCGGCGCTGCTGGAGGCGGGGGTTCCGGTGCTCGGCATCTGCTACGGCTTCCAGGCCATGGCACAGGCACTCGGCGGCACCGTCGCCAAGACGGGGCAGCGTGAGTTCGGCCGCACCACCGTCTCGATCCAGAACGCGGGCTGCCTGCTCGGCAGCATGCCCAACACCTTGAACGTCTGGATGAGCCACGGCGATGCCGTCTCCCGGGCACCCGAGGGCTTCCGGGTGCTGGCAAGAACCGCCGGCGCGCCGGTGGCGGCCTTCGAGAATCGCGAGCGCAGGCTCGCCGGCGTGCAGTGGCACCCCGAGGTCGTCCACTCGCAGTGGGGGCAGCAGGTTCTCGAGCACTTCCTGTTCACCATCGCCGGGCTCAAGCCGGACTGGACCGCCGAGAACATGGTTGCGGAGTCCATCCAGCAGATCCGGGACACGGTCGGCGACCGCAGGGTGCTGTGTGCGCTATCGGGTGGCGTCGACTCGGCCGTGGCGGCCGCGCTGGTGCAGGAGGCCATCGGCTCCCAGCTGACGTGTGTCTTCGTAGACCACGGACTGCTGCGCGAGGGCGAGGCCGACCAGGTCAAGGACGACTTCGTCCGCATCACGGGCGTCGATCTCGTGGTTGCCGACGAGCGCGAGCGCTTCCTGACGGCTCTGGCGGGTGTCACCGACCCCGAGTCGAAGCGCAAGATCATCGGGCGCGAGTTCATCAGGACGTTCGAGGCCACCGCGTCCCGGCTCGCGGGAGAGCGCGGCATCGACTTCCTCGTGCAGGGGACGCTCTACCCGGACGTCGTGGAGTCGGGCGGTGGCACGGGCACCGCCAACATCAAGAGCCACCACAACGTGGGCGGGCTCCCGGACGACCTGCAGTTCACCCTCATCGAGCCGCTGCGGCACATGTTCAAGGACGAGGTGCGTGCTGTCGGTCACCAACTCGGCCTGCCGGACTCGGTCGTCTGGCGGCATCCGTTCCCCGGGCCCGGCCTCGGAATCCGGATCATCGGCGAGGTCACCGCGGAGCGTCTGGACATCCTGCGCCGCGCCGATGCCATCGCCAGGTTCGAGCTGGCCCAGGCGAAGCATGAGCGTGAGATCTGGCAGTTCCCCGTCGTTCTCCTGGCGGACGTGCGCTCCGTCGGTGTGCAGGGCGACGGCCGCACCTATGGGCATCCGATCGTGCTGCGCCCGGTGACCAGTGACGACGCCATGACGGCAGATTGGGCAAGGTTGCCCTACGATCTGCTCGGCAGGATCTCCAGCCGCATCACGAACGAGGTGCCGGAGGTCAACCGGGTGGTGCTGGACATCACGAGCAAGCCGCCGGCCACCATCGAGTGGGAGTGAACCCCCGGCCCGGCCGGCGATCTCAGCCGCGGTCCCGCTTGCGGTCGTCATACCACTGGCGGGCCTTCTCGGCGCCGTCGGCTGCGATGGTGCCGCCGCTCTCGCGCGGCATCACGACCCACAAGACGATGTAGAGCAGGATGCCGCCGCCCATGAAGACGGAGATGGCGGCGAAGATGATGCGGATGATGGTGACGTCGATGCCCAGGGCATCCGCCAGACCGGTGCAGACGCCTGCGATGATCTTGCCTTCTTCGATCCTGTGGAGACTCATTGTTCTTCCCTTCCTGGTTGGGGTTCAGCGCCCGTCGCGGGAACTGCGACGAAGCGAGACGCCCAGCCCGATGAAGCCGGCCAGGAGCAGCGCTCCTGAGAACCAGACTGCCACGGGTTGGACGAGTTCGTAACCTGCTGCGATGAGACCGCCGAGCATGCCGATGCCCGTCAGTGCGATCCCTGTGGTGAGGACGGCGACGTCGATGCGGGGTCTCATGATGGGTACTCCAGAGTCACGTCGCTCAAGGTGGCGTTGACCACCAGGGTCAGCTGGCTGGCGGGGGCAGGCTCCGCTCCGGTTGGGCGGGGATCATCGATGATGTCGGACAGCCGCCCGGTGGTCTGGACGTGTCGGGGTGCACCGGGCAGCAGGACCCGGACGTCGGACAAGGTCGCATCGATCTGCACAACGGCTGCGACATCGAGGGGGGTGTCCCGCAGGTCGAGGACGGCGTTGCTGGTGGCCGTGAACGGGAAGGTCACGAGTTCGCCGGTGACGGCCGTGTAGCCGGTGAAGCCGCGGCTGGAGGGCGCCAGGTGGTCGAATGAGGCGGCCGTGGTACCCGCGCCGCCCAGCAGCGCCACGACCAGCAGTGCGGAGGGGAGGCGCCTCGACCGCACCAGGAGTGCCCAGAGCAGGAACGAGAGTCCGACGGCACCAGTTGCGGCGGCGAAGGACCAGAGCAGCGTCGGCTGCAGGCCCAGCACCACGGGAAGGGCGGCCGCGCCCACTCCGACGAGGACCACCGCGACGCCGCCCAGGAACGTGACCGGAGGTTTCGTCTCCGCTGGTGGGACCGTAGGGGGTGTGGTTGTCCGAGCGGCGGGCTCGGGTCCGTACAGATCCACGACGGGGAGCGGGTCGGAGGCGGTCGGGGGCCTTCGGGCATGTGCCCCGACGCGGGCGCGCCATGCCTCGACGGTGTCCGGGGGAGCCTCGGCGGTGTTCGTGGAGGCGGGGTATGGGCTCCACGTCGGCGGCGCCCAGCGTTGGGTCGGGGGGCGTCCCTTCCGCCTGGCGACCAGGAACAGGACCACCAGCAACACGGCTGGGCCGATCGAGAGACCCGTCGTGGAACTGAAGGCGATGACGACCGCGACCGAGCTCACCGCGATCACCACGAGCTGCGTGGTGCGCGGCCAGCGCGCGAACGCGGGCACGAAGCTCTGGATCGGCGCGGTCCCGCCCACGCGCGGCGTCAGCAGGGTGCCCCACGCATACAGCACCAGGCCGAGGCCTGCCGCGAACGTGAGCACGATGGCGGCAATCCTCACGACCAGTGGGTCGATCCCGAACCGTTCTGCGAGGGCACGGCACAGCCCGCTCGTCACGCCGGTGTCCCCGGGTCGTCGCAGCCCCTGCAGGCGCGGATCCACGACGGCGAGGTCGAGGGGCTGGTTCATGCCCACCAGTCTGGTCGCACGATCGGGACACCGCCATAGGTTGAACCCCTGACCGGGCCCCTGATGCTGCCGCCGACGACCCCCATTCCGGCGTCGGAGGCTGGGATCCTGCGGGTGCGCGTGAGACGCTGGAGGTGATGACTGCCACAGATCCGGTCCCGAGCCAGGGCGCAGGCCGTGCGCCCCGGGTCCGGCGCGACCTCGAACGCAAGGCCATCGCCGGCGTCGCGGCCGGACTCTCGGAGCACCTCCGCATCGACGTCATGTGGCTGCGCCTGGGGTTCGTCGCGCTCACGTTCCTCAACGGCTTCGGCATTCTCCTGTATGCCCTGCTGTGGCTCCTCGTGCCCGCCGGTGACGCCGACGAGCCCGCCGGTTTGGAAAGTGCCAGGCGGCTGGGACTCCGGCCTCAGTCGGGCGCGCGCGGCATCGATTCGGGTGTGCTCGTGTCCGTCGGCTTCATCGTCGCCGGGATGCTGGGCGTGGTCGCCGGGGGTGGCGCGGTGGTCCCGCCGGCGTTCTTCTGGCCGCTCGTGATCAGCGGCGTCGGCGTCCTGCTGCTCTGGCTGCAGGCCGACCGCGCCTCGGGCCCGGTGCCCGCCACCGCCGCCGGGTTCTGGGCACGTCTGACCCGGGGTGCCGGTGCCGCCAGCATCGCCCGGCTGATGGGTGGGTTGCTGCTGGTCGGGCTGGGCAGCAGCTGGATCATCGCGTCCCAGATCGGGCTGTCGGAGCTGCCGCGGGTGCTTGGCGCGGCGTTGGCCCTGCTGGGTGGCATCCTCGTGGTCACCGCACCCTGGCTGTACCGCATGCGGCAGCGGGCCCGGGACGCCGACCAGAAGCGCACCCGAGCCGAGGCGCGTTCGGACATGGCGGCGCACCTCCACGACTCGGTGCTCCAGACGCTCGCGCTGATCCAGCGTCAGGCGGACGACCCGGCCGCAGTCGCCCTGCTCGCCCGACGTCAGGAGCGGGAGCTCCGCACGTGGCTCTACGGGTCAGCACCCACCGAACAGACGCTCAGGGGGGCGCTGGAGAGGATCCGCTCGGACGTCGAGGGGAGCTTCCCGATCAAGGTCGAGGTCGTCTGTGTCGGCGACGCCGACCTGGACGATGCGGGCAGGGCCCTCACGCAGGCGGCGGGGGAGGCGGTCACGAACGCTGCGAAGCACTCCGGCGCCGACCGGGTCGACGTCTACGCCGAGGTCGAGTCCGACCGGATCGAGGTGTTCGTGCGCGACCGGGGGGCCGGTTTCGACGCCGACCAGGTGCGGCCCGACAGGATGGGCGTGAGAGAATCCATCCGAGCCCGCATGGAACGTGCCGGAGGCACCGCAAGGATCAGGACGGCGCCCGGCCGGGGCACCGAGGTCGTACTGGAGATGAATAGATGACGAACGATGGTGACGCCGAGACCGACGAACTGACCGTGGTGATCGTCGATGACCATGCCATGTTCCGGGCGGGTGTGCGGCACGAGATCAGCGGTGCCTGCCGGATCGTCGGTGAGGGGCAAGACGTCGCGTCCGCGGTGGAGGCCATCCTCGCCGCCCGTCCCGACGTGGTCCTGCTGGACGTGCACCTTCCGGGTGGGGGCGGCGCTGAGGTGATCAGGCAGGTGCTGCCGAGTGCCCCGGAGGTGAAGTTCCTCGCCCTGTCGGTCTCCGACGCCGCCGAGGACGTCATCGGTGTCATCCGAGCGGGCGCCAGGGGGTATGTGACCAAGTCCATCTCGTCGGAGGAACTGATCGAGGGCATGCGGAGGGTGGCCTCCGGGGATGCGGTGTTCTCCCCCCGGCTGGCCGGTTTCGTCCTCGACGCCTTCTCCGGCAGCATCGACGTCTCGGACATCGACGAGGAACTTGACCGGCTCAGCAGCCGCGAACGGGAGGTGCTGAAGCTCATCGCCCGGGGCTACGCCTACAAGGAGGTGGCCAAGGAACTGTTCATCTCGATCAAGACCGTCGAGACGCACGTCTCCAGCGTCCTGCGGAAGCTGCAACTGAGCAACCGGCACCAGCTGACGAAGTGGGCTACCGACAGGCGTCTGGTCTGAGCCGAGTGGGTCCGTGTGGTCCGGGCCTCCGGTGTCAGACCGCCCGCCTGGATGACTTCCCCCCGATGGCCAGGATCAGAAGCGCTCCGAGCACGGAGAACAGCAGGCCCTTGAACGACCAGATCGTGGTGTAGCTGACCCCGAACAGCAGGCCGCCGAGGAATCCGCCGAGCAGGGCGCCGACGACTCCGAGCAGCATCGTGGACCCCCAGCCGCCGCCCTGGCGGCCGGGAAGGATCTTCTTGGCGATGGCGCCACCGGCGAGGCCGATGAGGATGTAGGCGATGATCGTGAACATGCCTCCAGCTTGCCCCGGTGATCTGGGCGGATCCACCCGGGACCGCCCTGAGTGGCCCCCGATCGTTGGGGGCGGCCGGGCCGGCCGCGATTCTTGGCGACAGGGGTGTCTCGGATAGGGTGCCGGGCATGGGTATTTCTTGGGACGTATCCCTGCTGCTACAACTTGTGGGCGTGGATGCTCGCGGGCTGATCAGAACAGCGGGCGCCACGGGCTGAGCAGCAACTCCGTGCCCTTCGCCACCCACGAGCGCTGCCGCCAGTCCTCGATCGTCAACTCGATGGTGTTGGACTGGTCGACGGTGAAGATGCGCTCCATCTCCTCGGCCACGGCCTCGTCCGTGATCTCGAGGTTGACCTCGTAGTTGCCCAGCAGGCTGAGTCGGTCCAGGTTGGCCGTGCCGACGGTCGACCAGGCGCCGTCCATCGTCGCCGTCTTCGAGTGCACCATGGCCCCCTGGTAGAGGAACAGCCTGATGCCGGACGTCAGCAGGCTTGTGTAGTAGCCGCGGGACAACCAGTCCGCCACCACGTGGTTGGACTCGGCGGGCACGATGATCCGGACGTCGACCCCTCGTCGCACGGCGTCCCGCAGGGCGGCCACGAAGTCGTCGTCGGGGATCAGATAGGCGTGGGTGAGCCAGATGCGCACGCTGGCGCGGTCAATGGCCTCCAGGTACATGTTCCGTATCGGATACACCTGGATGCGGGGTGTGTTCCGGTGCAGTTGGATCGTGGCGTTCCAGGGCCTGCGCATCCGGGAGGCGAGTTCCACACCCAGGGACTGCCTGGCGTGCAGGTTCCAGAAGTCGATGAAGGCGTTCTCGATCTCGGCCACCGCGGGGCCCTCGATCCGGGCGTGCGTGTCTCGCCAGCCCGTCGCGTAGAGGCTGCCGATGTTGTAGCCGCCGAGGAACCCGACCCGCCGGTCGACCACCAGCAGCTTGCGGTGGTCCCGGCCCCAGGTGCGCGGAGACCAGGGGAGCGGCAGCACCGGCAGTCGGTAGGCCGCGATGCTGTCGGGGAGCCGGAAGAACGAGACCGGCACCACGAGGTTCGCGAACCCGTCCCAGATCACGTACACCCGGACGCCGCGTTCGGCGGCCTCGATCAGGGCCTGCTTGAACTCGGTTCCCACCTCGTCCGACTTCCAGATGAACGTCTCGAACAGGATCACCTCCTCGGCCGAGCGGATCGAGGCGAGCATGTCGGCGTAGAGGTCCCGGCCGTAGGTGTAGACGGTGATCGTGTCCTCGCCGACCGCCACCGGTTCCGGGCTCGTGTGCGGGAATCTGCGCAGCTTCCGGCGCTTCTTGCGGAGCGATTCCGCTGCGGTGAGGCCGACCACGGCCGCCAACTGCGCCACGACGAACGAGAGGCTCACCAAGGGGATCACCCGCCACAATCGTCTCAACGCCGGCCTCATGCCCGACAGGCTACTGTGTCGGTGCACGACGGTAGGCTTTGCCGTTGACATGACTGACTCCCTGTTCCCCGACCTGGCAAGCGTCTTCCAGCCCTCACCGGCCCGCCAGGGCCGGGCTGTGCCCCAGAACGACCGGGCACCCGGCCGGCAGGTCGCAGAGGAGGACCTGCTGGCGGGGCTGAACGCATCCCAACGAAGGGCCGTGCTGCACACGGGTGGGCCACTCCTGGTGGTCGCCGGTGCGGGCTCAGGCAAGACGCGGGTCCTGACCCGTCGGATTGCGCACCTGGTGGCGCTGAGGGGCGTCCACCCCGGCTCCATCCTCGCGATCACCTTCACGAACAAGGCCGCGGCCGAGATGCGGGCGCGGGTCGTCGACCAGGTCGGGGGCCGCGCGAAGCTGATGTGGGTCTCGACGTTCCACTCGGCCTGCGTGCGGATCCTGCGCTCGGAGATCGACAGGTTCGGCATCTCGAAGAGCTTCTCGATCTATGACGACACCGACGCCAAGCGTCTCATGACGCTGGTGTGCCAGGACCTGCAGCTGGATCCGAAGCAGTTCCCCGTTCGCTCGGTCATGGGAGCGGTCAGCGCATTCAAGAACGAACTGGTCGACTTCGAGACGGCGCTGGCACGTGCGGAGGGGCCCCGGCAACAGGCGGTGGCCGAGGCGTACCGCGAGTACCAGGGAAGGCTCCAGTCGGCCAACGCACTCGACTTCGACGACCTGATCTCGACCACGGTCAACCTGTTCCAGGCATTCGGGGACGTGCGGGAGAAGTACCGACGCCGGTTCCGGCACGTGCTCGTCGACGAGTACCAGGACACGAACCATGCGCAGTACCAGCTCATCAGGCAGTTGTGCGGCACGGATGTCGGCCCGAGCGGAGGCGTACTGCCCGTCGAGCCGGCCGAACTCATGGTCGTCGGCGACTCCGACCAGTCGATCTATGCCTTCCGCGGGGCGACGATCAGGAACATCCTCGACTTCGAGATCGACTTCCCCGGCGCCACCACCGTCGTGCTGGACCAGAACTACCGCTCCACCCAGAACGTGCTGACGGCGGCCAACGCCGTCATCGCCAACAACAGGGACCGCCGCGAGAAGCGACTGTGGTCCGACCTCGGGGCGGGCGAGCCGCTGGTCGGCTACGTCGCGGACACCGAGCACGACGAGGCGCAGTTCGTCGCCGACGAGATCGACCGCCTGCGGGACGCAGGCCACACCGCATATGGGGACGTGGCCGTCTGTTACCGCACCAACTCGCAGTCACGCGCACTGGAGGAGGTGTTCATCCGCGTCGGGCTGCCCTACCGGGTCGTCGGCGGGGTCCGTTTCTACGAACGCCGGGAGATCCGGGACATCGTCGCCTATCTGCGGGCCATCGCCAACCCCGCCGACGACGTGTCGGTCCGGCGCATCCTGAACGTGCCGAAGCGCGGCATCGGGGACCGCGCGGTGGCGGCGGTGGCGGCGCTGCAGCAGGCCGAGCGGATCACGTTCTTCGAGGCCCTGTCACGAAGCGAAGAGGCACCCGGGCTGGCGACCCGGTCCCGTGCCCAGATCCGGGGATTCGTGGACCTCATGGACCTCCACCGGGGCCAGGTTGCGGCGGGTCTCCCCGCCGACGAGGTACTCACGTCCATCCTCCACGCCTCCGGCTACGTTGCGGAGCTCCAGGCCTCCACCGATCCGCAGGACGAGACCCGACTGGAGAACCTTGAGGAACTGGTCAGCGTGGCCGCGGAGTTCGTGGCCGCAGCCAACGCCGTCGATCTGGAGCCGGCGTCGGTGCTCGCGGCGGGCATGCCCGAGACCGACGACTCCCTGCCCGCCTTCCTGGAGCGGATCGCGCTGGTCTCCGACTCCGACCAACTGCCCGACGGCGAGGGTGAGGGGAGCGTGACGCTGATGACCCTGCACACCGCCAAGGGCCTCGAGTTCGATGTCGTGTTCCTGACCGGGATGGAGGATGGCATCTTCCCGCACCAGCGCGCGTTCCTGGATCCGAACGGGCTGGAGGAGGAGCGCCGACTCGCCTATGTGGGCATCACCCGCGCCAGGAAGGCCCTGTACCTGAGCCGTTCGGTGGCGCGCACCGTCTTCGGTCAACTCCAGTACTTCCCTGAGTCCCGATTCGTGGCGGAGGTTCCTGCAGGCGTCCTGGACTGGCGGCGCACGGTGGAGGCCAGGGTGACCAACTGGGCCGCGGAGTCCGCCACGCGCAACCGTCGGACGACGGAGGCGATGGCGAGCTTCGGCCAGGGTTCCACCGCTCGGAAGGCGCTGCCGGTCCTTGAGGTGGGAGACCGTGTGATCCACACGGTGTTCGGGATGGGCAGGGTGCTGGCGCTCAGCGGTCCGGGGCCGAAGCAGACGGCGGATGTGGACTTCGGGTCGGGGGGCACCAAGCGGCTCAGCCTGGCACACGCCCCGATGGAGAAGCTGTAGGCCCCAGGGTCAGCCGTTGTAGCCCATGCTGCGCAGGAACGTCATCGGGTTCGACGCGGAGTAGATGTCGCCCGGAGTGGTACCGGGCTTGTAGTACTCGAAGTGCAGGTGCGGCCCGAACGTCCGGCCAGTCATGCCCACATAGCCGATGAGGTCACCGACCTTCACGACCTGGCCCGGCGACACGACCCGCTTGGAGAGGTGCGCGTAGAGCGTGCTGCCCCCGTTGGGGTGCATGATCACGATGTTGGTGCCCGCCCAGGAAGCGGAGGTTGGCGACAGCACGATGCCGGACACCGGCGCGTAAATGGGAGTGCCCACGGGGGCCGGGAAGTCCTGGCCCGTGTGGTAGCGGGCCCAGATGCCCGTGGCTCCGAAGCTCGCACCGATCCGGAAGTCGGACTTCATGGGGAGCGAGGCTCCGCCGGTGGTGAGCGCGATGATCTCGTCGGGGGTCAGGTTGCCGACATCGACGCCCATGTTCGCGGCGGCCTGGCGGGCCTGCTCCATGCGCGCGGCGGCCTGCTCCGCCTCCTGCTTCAGCTTGTCGGCCTGCTGGGCCACGAGCTGCATGTCGGCCTCCATCAGCCGGTCACGCTCGGCGGCCTGCTCCGCGGTCATGGCCTCGTGGGTGTGGTCGACGGCCGCGTCGATGGCGGCCTCGCGGTCCTTGGCAGTCTGGTCGGCGACGGCGTCTGTCAGGTTGGCGCGGACCGCATTCCGGGACGCGTCCTGCGTTCGATCGGCGAAGCCCTTGGCGGCTGCGTCGGCGGCCGCGGCCGGGATGGCCGCCGAGGCGTCCTGCGCGCCGGCGGCGCCCTGCGCACCGTTCAGGTGGTTGAGGCCGACAATCGAGACCCCGGCGAGCACGAGACTCAAGGACGCGGCGACGAGGCCCTTGCGGAAGCGGCCGGTGCTGCCGCGACGGGTGGTGCTGGTCGACTGGGTGATGGGGAGCGGTTCGCCGAGGTCGACGGTGACCCCTCGGGCCGCGCGGCGGGGGTGCTGCGGGGCGTTCGGAACGTTCAAGATGGCTCCCTCTCAGTGAATCCTCAGCAAACCTTAGCAATTCTCAGGAATTTCTCAAATTCGGGAGTCGCTGGTTGGTCCGCGCTAGGGTTGGGCCGTTACTTTCCGTGAGAAGTGTGGATAGGAGTCGATGTGGACCTCCTCGAATACCAGGCCAGGGACCTCTTCGAATCGTTCGGGGTGCCGGTCCTGCCCGGCAGGGTGGCAAGGACAGCCCGGGAAGCGCGTGACGCCTATGCCCAGCTGGGTGCCGACCTGGTGGTCGTCAAGGCGCAGGTGCGTGTGGGCGGTCGCGGCAAGGCGGGCGGCGTCAAGCTGGCCCGCGGCGTGGACCAGGCCGAATCGGTGGCGGCCGAGATCCTCGGCATGGACATCAAGGGTCACACCGTCGGCCAGGTGATGCTGAGCCCCGGCGCCGACATCGCTGAGGAGTACTACTTCTCGATCCTCCTGGACCGCGCCCAGGGGACATACCTGGCGATGTGCAGCACCGAGGGTGGCATGGACATCGAGACGCTTGCGGTTGAGAGGCCCGAGGCGCTGGTCATGCTGCCGCTTCATCCCGTCGATGGCGTCACCCCCGAGGTGGCGGCCGAGATCGTGGCGAGGGCCGGTTTCAAGGAGGCGGACAGGGCCGGGGTGGCCGGTGTGCTGCAACTCCTCTGGAAGGCGTTCAAGGGCTCGGACGCCACGCTGGTCGAGGTCAACCCGCTCGTCAAGACCGCGCAGGGTGCCATCCTCGCACTTGACGGCAAGGTGACACTCGACGCAAATGCGAGCTTCCGTCACCCGGAGTGGGCCGCCTATGCCACCGACACCGGCGACGTCGACCTGGAGCGCCAGGCGAAGGAACTCGGCCTCAACTATGTCAAGCTCGACGGCTCCGTCGGAATCATCGGCAACGGGGCGGGGCTCGTGATGAGCACGCTCGACGTCGTCGACCAGGCCGGACGCGACCTGCCCGGCACCCCGAGCCCCGCCAACTTCCTCGACATCGGCGGCGGGGCATCCTCGACCGTCATGGCCAACGGCCTTCGCATCATCATGAGCGACCCGCAGGTGAAGTCGGTGTTCGTCAACGTGTTCGGCGGCATCACCGCATGCAACGACGTCGCGGACGGCATCGTGGCGGCGCTGGAGGTGCTCGGCGACGAGGCGAAGCTCCCGATCGTCGTCAGGCTCGACGGGAACGCCGTCGAGGTCGGCAAGGCCATCCTCCTGGAGGCGAACCATCCGCTGATCAAGGTGGAGGCGACCATGGACGGCGCGGCGAGGACCGCGGCGAAGCTTGCGAGCGAGAGGAACTGAGCGGCCGTGGCCATCTACATCAACGAGTCGTCCCGCGTCATCGTCCAGGGCATGACCGGCCGTGAGGGCCGCAAGCACACCCAGCGCATGATCATGTCCGGCACGCGCATCGTCGGAGGCGTCACCCCCGGCAAGGGAGGAGAGGCCGTCGTCTTCGAGGAGGACCCGGTGCCGGTGTTCAACTCGGTGCACGACGCCATGGCTGCCACCCGCGCCAACGTGTCGGTGGTCTTCGTGCCCCCCAAGTTCGCGAAGGCTGCCGTACTGGAGGCGGTCGACGCCGGCATCGGCCTGTGTGTCGTGATCACCGAGGGCATCCCCGTTGCCGACTCCCTGGCCTTCCATGAGGCCGCCAGGCACAGCGTCACCCGCATCATCGGCCCCAACTGCCCGGGCGTGATCTCGCCCGGCAAGTCGAACGTCGGAATCATCCCGGCGCACATCGCCGGTGCCGGACGGATAGGTCTGGTGTCGAAGTCGGGCACCCTCACCTACCAGATGATGTTCGAACTGCGGGACCACGGCTTCTCGACCGCCATCGGCATCGGCGGGGATCCGGTCATCGGGACCACCCACATCGACGCACTCCAGGCATTCCAGGACGACCCGGAGACCGATCTGATCGTGATGATCGGCGAGATCGGCGGCGATGCGGAGGAGCGGGCTGCCGCCTACATCCAGGAGCACATCACCAAGCCCGTCATCGGGTACGTGGCCGGTTTCACTGCTCCGGTCGGCAAGACCATGGGCCATGCGGGCGCCATCATCACGGGTAGCCAGGGCACCGCGCAGGCCAAGAAGGTTGCGCTTGAGGCCGCAGGTGTCAGGGTGGGGGAGACCCCCAGCCAGACTGCCGAACTGGCGCGGGCCGTGATCGCGGCCATGCGGCACGGCTGAGGGCTACTGGCTCAGGCGCTGCGCGGAGCGCAGCGCCAGGGCGCCCAACTGATCGTCGGTGAACCGGAAGTCCGCGGTGACGCTTGCCAGGAGGTAGCTGACCTTCTTGCCCGCCACGGCCACGGACACCTGGTAGGAGACGCTCGCGCTGTCCGAGGTGGACTGGTCGATCACGAACGAGCGCGCAGACACCGGCAGGTCCGAGGCGCCGGTCCCGCGGACCGCGGTCAGTTCCGACACGTTCGCGGTGAGCACCCGGTCCCTGCAGTTGGCGAGGTTGTCCGTCAGCTTGGTCACGAATGCCGCGGCCGTGGCCTCGTCCGAGAAGTCGAACCGCATCTCGTCGACGCCGAACGTGGCGGGCACCCGGGGGTCCTGCGTCAGCAGGTAGGTCCGTTGCTTGCGGTCGGTCGGACCGGGCTCGGATGCCAGCGTCATGTTCTCACACCCCATCCCGTGGGAGGTGAGTGCTGCGGGCGCCGTGCCCGTCCACTTCCCTGCGCCGGGGGTGACTCTCGGGAAATCGCTCGTCAGGAGCCAGCCGGCGGGGTCCGCCGACGGCGGGACGGTCGGTGAGAAGGTGGGCGTGCCGGGGCAGGTCCCCTCGACCGGCTTGCAGACGGCGGTGAGCGGCCGAAGGAGCCCCGCCACGGCGCTCTCGGCAGGGACCGGCTCGCCGGTCCGGGTGACGTCCAGGATCGTGAGTGCCCGGCCTGTGCGCAGGAGCAGGACCGTGTGGAACTGGACCGGGTCCTCGTCGTAGGCGACGGTCAGTTGCTGTGCCTCGTCCGCGAGACCGGCGATCGCGGTGGAGGAGACGATGCGCGCAGGCACCTCGGTGCAGGCGGCCAGGGTGGCCACCCGTGTGGCCTGCACGGCTTCGGCAGCCTGGGCCGTGGAGTAGACGTCCAGTTGCTGCAGGGCGGCCAGTTGGCCCGAGTCCGACGTTCCGAGCGTCCGCTGGAATGTGGCCAGCGTGTTCACCTTCTCGTCCGTGGCGCTCAGGCAGGCCGCCCTGGCCGTGGCCTCCGAGGGGGTGCCTGCCGTGGCCGTGACCACCCAGGAGGCGCCGGGCACCATCAGAGTGGCGTCCTCGGGAGTCATCAGGTCGTCGACGGTCAGGGAGGACACCGCAGACGGGTTGCCGCTCGGGGATGCCGTGGGGGATGCGGTGGGGCGCCCGCCGCTCCTCAGCGCGAACACGCCGACGGCGACGGCCAGGGCCATGACGAGCGCACCGGTGAGCCAGATGAGCAGTGTTCGGCGGTGGTCGCGGAGCCAGTTGTGGGGCGGGGACGCCGGGAGGGCCGGTTCCGTCGAGGCCTTCGGGACGGGCGCGGGGATGAGGTCGATGTCCGAAGCGGATGTTGTGCTGGCGGCGGAGCGCCTCGGAACGGGCGGGGGGGCGTCGTCCGCGTCGTGGACGTCGAGTGGCGGCTCCTCGCTGTCCGGCAGTGCGGCCTGCAGCGGGGCGACCCCTTCGACGGGTCGGGCGAACGGGCTGTCCGGCTCGATCAGGGGGCCGCGTCGTGCCAGGGTCGTCTCGACCTCCGGTGTATCGTCGGGGCCGTCGGACGCAGAGTCAGACGCGCGTCGGGGGACTTCATTCCCTCTGTCGGGCATGTGAGACCTCCTTCGAATGCGTCCGTACGCAGAGAAAGACTACCGGGTGACCTCGTACCCACGGGGCAAGAGGAAGGGTGCGCGTGGCAGAGCGTGGTTTGCGGCACCGCACGATCGCCGTCGACGTCGATGACAGCGGCGAGATTGCAGAGCCCGCGCGGCGGCTTCCCTGGCCGTGGTGGTCCATTGCCGTGGTCGGTTCCATCGCAGTGGTGGCTGCGGGATGGCTGTTGGTGGCCGGGGCGATGCTCCTGGCGTCCATCGCCAGCCCCGCCGCGGACATCCCGGGCGTACTGGCCCTCGCCACGCGATTCCTCGTCCTCGCCTATGGTGCACCGGTCCAGATCGGCGGCCAGGTCGTGACTCTGGTGCCGTTGTTGCTCACGCTCGCCCTGGTCGTTCTGGGGCAGCCGGTCGCGGCGATGGCCGCGAGGCACCTGGCCGCCGAACAGGCGACCAGCGACGACACCGGCGAGCTCTGGGTGGACGGCAGGCGCCTCGTGGTGCGGGTCGCGGGTACCTATGCCGGTTCCCAGGCGCTCGTGGTGCTCGTCGTCGGGGCCACGACGGCCGGTGTCGGGAACCCGTGGCTCGGCGCGATCGGTGCCCTCACGGTCGGGGCCGGCGCGGGGCTGTGGGGGGCATCGCGGGCGATCCGGCACGACCCGCGCCGCGATTGGCCGGCGTGGTTGAGGCCACTGCCCCATGTCCTGGCAGTCTCCTTCCTGACATGTCTCGCGGGCGGGGCCGCCGCCATGGCCGTGACGGTGTTCCTCAGCGGCGACAGGATCGCTGCCATCCACGACGCGCTTCAGCCGGGTGCCCTGGGCGGCGTGCTTCTCCTGACGCTCCAACTCCTCTACGTGCCGAATCTGGCGCTGTGGGGGACTGCCTGGGTCCTTGGAGCGGGGGTGACCCTCGGCGACGGCTCGATCGCCAACCTCGGGGTCACGGATGTCGGCTTCCTTCCGTCGATCCCCGTCCTCGGCGCGGTTCCGGACCCCGGTCTCGTGCCGGAGGAGGCGCTGTGGTGGCTGCTGTTCGGCGTGGTCGCTGGTGCGGTGTCCGCAGTTCTCATGGTCACGTCCCTGCCCCGCGCTCGCTTCGACAGGACCGCCCTGGTCGGCGCCGGCACCGGGATCGTCGGTGGCCTCCTGGTCGTCGTGGCCTGCTCGCTGGCGGGCGGTGGTCTCGGGTCCGCCCGGTTGGCGCACCTCGGCCCCCTCGTCCCTGACGTGTTCGTGGTGGCCCCGAGCGTCCTCGGCCTGTCCGGTCTGGTGGCAGGGTTGGTGACCGGGCTGATCCGCAGGCCTGCTCCCTTGCCCGCCGCCACCGCCACCGACGGCGCGACCGACGGTGGGGTCGATGTTGCGTCGGAGGGCACCGGGTCGGAGGTCGCGGTGCTGGGCATCGAGGGGGAGGGTGGCGCCGAGGACACCGTCCGGACCTCGGATCCGACGTGAGCCGGCCAACCGGGGAAGGGCCGTTAGGATGGCTGCCGTGAAACGCGTGGTCGTGCTCCTGTCGGGTTCCGGCACCCTGCTGCAGGCCCTGCTGGATGCCATCGCCGCCGGTGAGGTGGAGGCCGAGGTGGCGGCGGTCGTGTCCGACCAGCCCGGGGCGCAGGGCCTGGAGCGGGCGAGGCGCGCCGGGATCACCGCCCTGGCGCATCCGCTGCCCAAGGGTGGGGACCGCGCAGCGTGGGACGCCGAACTGACCGGGATCGTCGCGCGCTTCGAGCCGGATCTCGTGGTGTCCGCCGGTTTCATGAAGCTGCTCGGCGCCACCTTCCTGGACGCGTTCGGCGGCCGGACGATCAACACCCATCCTGCGCTGCTGCCGAGCTTCCCGGGCATGCACGGTCCCCGCGACGCGCTGAGGGCCGGGGTGAAGGTGTCCGGGGCCACCGTCTTCCTGGTCGATGCCGGCGTCGACACCGGTAGGATCCTGCTGCAGGGCGCCGTCGACGTGTTGGCGGATGACGACATCGAGAGCCTCCACGAACGCATCAAGGTGGTGGAGCGCCGCCTGCTGGTGGAGGCGGTGCGTGGCTGGGACGCCAAGCACGACTGACCCGACAGTGACGAGGAGCAAGATGACCGACCTGATCCCGCTTCGCCGAGCATTGGTGAGCGTCTACGACAAGACCGGGCTGGAGGATCTGGCACGGGCCTTGCATGCGTCAGGGGTCGAGATCGTCTCCACGGGCTCGACTGCGGCGAGGGTCTCCGCCGCCGGCATCCCGGTGACGCCCGTCGAGGCGCTGACCGGCTTCCCCGAGTGCCTTGACGGCCGCGTCAAGACGCTGCACCCCAAGGTCCATGCCGGCATCCTCGCCGACCGCAGGCTTCCCGATCACCTCCGCCAGCTGGAGGAACTGGGCATAGAACCGTTCGATCTGGTCGTGGTGAATCTGTACCCGTTCGCGGCCACGGTGGCTTCGGGGGCGTCCCAGGACGAGTGCGTCGAGCAGATCGACATCGGTGGCCCCACGATGGTGAGGGCCGCCGCCAAGAACCACCCCTCCGTCGCAGTGGTGACGGCCCCCGCCCAGTACGACGGGGTCGTCGAGGCGTTGACCGCCGGCGGCTTCACGCTCCGCGCGCGCAGGGAACTGGCCGCTGCCGCCTTCCGGCACACCGCGGCCTACGACGTCGCCGTCGCCACGTGGATGGACGAGGCCGTTCTGCCGGAGCCCGCCGACGGCTTCGCCCCGTGGCTCGGGTGCTCGCTTGAGAAGGTGGGGGTGCTGCGCTATGGCGAGAACTCGCACCAGGCCGCCGCCCTCTACGCCGACGCGGCCGCCCCGGCGGGGATCACGCAGGCCGAATTGCTGCACGGCAAGCCCATGAGCTACAACAACTACACAGACGGCGATGCCGCCTACCGTGCGGCATACGACTTCGCAGACCCGTGCGTGGCCATCATCAAGCACGCCAACCCCTGCGGCATCGCGGTGGGCCCGGACATCGCGGAGGCCCACCGGCTGGCCCACGAGTGCGACCCGGTCTCGGCCTTCGGCGGCGTCATCGCCACGAACAGGCCCGTCTCCGTCGAGATGGCCAACCGCGTCAAGGACATCTTCACCGAGGTGGTGATCGCCCCGGGCTACGAGGACGGCGCGTTCGAGATCCTCGCGGCCAAGAAGAACATCCGCCTCCTGCGCGCCCCCGCGTACGTGCACCCGCGACGCAGCCTCCACCCGATCAGCGGAGGGGCCCTGTCGCAGGAGCCGGACCGCATCGACGCCGAAGGTGACCTGCCGGCCAACTGGACGCTGGCTGCCGGGGAGGCGGCCGACGAGGAGACCCTGGCCGACCTGGACTTCGCCTGGCGGGCCTGCCGCGCCGTGAGGTCCAACGCGATCCTGCTGGCCCAGGGCGGTGCCTCCGTCGGCGTCGGCATGGGGCAGGTCAACCGCGTCGACTCCTGCCGCCTCGCGGTCGAGCGCGCCGGTGACAGGGCCAGGGGTTCGGTCGCAGCATCCGATGCGTTCTTCCCGTTCGGCGACGGCCCCCAGATCCTGATCGACGGCGGCGTGCGAGCCATCGTCCAGCCGGGCGGTTCGATACGAGACGACGAGACCATCCGGCTCTGCCAGGAGCACGGCGTCACCCTCTACCTGACCGGCACCCGGCACTTCTTCCACTGAGGAGGGCACATGACCGCGCAGCGTCTGGACGGCAAGCTCACGGCCGCCACCATCAAGGCCGAACTGACCGGGAGGGTGACCGCGCTGGCCGCCAGGGGGGTCGTCCCCGGCCTCGCCACCGTGCTCGTCGGTGAGGATCCGGCCAGCCAGAACTATGTGCGCATGAAGCACAGGGACTGCCACGAGGTGGGCATCCGCTCCATGCGGGTCGAGCTTCCCGCCGATGCGACCGCCGCGCAGCTGGAGGCGGCCATCAGGGGCCTGAACGAGGATCCGGCATGCACCGGCTACATCGTGCAACTGCCCATCCCGAGGCACCTGGACGAGAACTGGGCGTTGTCGCTCATCGACCCGGACAAGGACGCCGACGGCCTGCACCCCATCAACCTCGGGCGGCTCGTCCTCAACGAGCCGGCGACACTGCCATGCACCCCACGTGGCATCGTCGAACTGCTCCGTCGTCACGGCGTCGACTGGCGGGGTGCGGAGGTCGTGATAGTGGGCCGGGGCATCACCGTGGGTCGGCCGCTCGGTCTCATCCTCACCCGCCGCAGCGAGAACTCCACCGTGACGCTCTGCCACACCGGCACCCGCGACCTGGCCTCCCACACGCGCAGTGCGGACATCATCGTGGCTGCTGCGGGCGTGCCCGGCATGATCACCGCCGACATGATCGCCGAGGGTGCCGTGTGCGTCGACGTCGGCGTCAGCCTGGTCGACGGCAGGACCGTGGGTGACCTGGCACCCGACGTCTGGGAGAAGGCGTCCTGGGTGACGCCGAACCCGGGCGGGGTCGGGCCGATGACCCGGGCCATGCTGCTGTCGAACGTCGTGGACCGCGCGGAAGCGCTCCATGCCGTCGACTGAGGCTCGTCCCCCTCGGGAGAGGGCCTGGCCGCTCGGCGTCGTCCTCGCGGTCTTCGGGGTTGGGATCGGCTACGTGGCCATGGGGTACTGGCGGCGCGGGCCGCTGGTGATGGCGATGGCCCTCGGCATTGCCGCGGTGCTGCGCCTCCTGCTGCCGCCCGCCACGGCCGGCCTGCTGGTGGTGCGGTCGCGGTGGCTGGACGTCTGCACCCATCTGGTGCTGGGGCTCGGCATCGTCGCGGTGGCCCTGCTGGTGCCCGGCCGCCGCTGACCCCCGCCCCGGTGTGCGGGGGTCCGACGCGATAGAGTCGGGAACGATATCCGTTCCTGAGACGAGAGAGGTCGAACGTGAGCACTGAAGCTCCAATCAAGATCGCGGTCACCGGTGCCGCCGGACAGATCTGCTACAGCCTGTTGTTCCGCATCGCGAGCGGTTCGCTGCTCGGCGACCGCCCCATCGAGCTTCGCCTCCTTGAGATCACCCCGGCGCTGAAGGCGCTTGAGGGCGTCGTGATGGAACTCGACGACTGCGCCTTCGGCAACGTCGTCGGCATCGAGATCGGCGATGACCCGAAGAAGGTCTTCGACGGCGTGAACCTGGCCATGCTGGTCGGCGCGATGCCCCGCAAGGCCGGCATGGAGCGCGGCGACCTGCTGAGCGCCAACGGTGCCATCTTCACAGCCCAGGGCCGGGCCCTGAACGAGGTCGCGGCCGACGACGTCAGGGTGCTGATCACCGGCAACCCGGCGAACACCAACGCCCTGATCGCCTCCTCGAACGCCCCCGACATCCCGAAGGAGCGGTTCAACGCGCTGACGCGCCTCGACCACAACCGTGCGCTGTCCCAGCTCGCGGCCAAGGCCGGCGTCTCGGTCACCGACATCTCCCACATGACCATCTGGGGCAACCATTCCGCCACCCAGTACCCGGACGTGTTCAACGCCCGGATCGGTGACAGGAGCGCGGCCGAGGTCGTGAACGACGAGGACTGGATCGAGAACACCTTCATCCCGAAGGTCGCCAAGCGTGGCGCCGAGATCATCGCCGCCCGTGGCCTGTCGTCGGCCGCATCGGCAGCCAACGCCACCGTCGAACACATGCGCGACTGGGTGCTCGGCACCCCCGAGGGTGACTGGGTCTCCATGGCCGTGCCGTCCGACGGCTCCTACGGCGTCCCCGAGGGCATCATCTCCTCGTTCCCGTGCACCGTGGCGAACGGCCAGTACAGCATCGTCCAGGGCCTGGAGATCAACGACTTCAGCCGCGCCAGGATCGACGCGTCGGTAGCGGAGTTGCTCGATGAGCAGGCCGCGGTCAAGGAGTTGGGCCTCATCTGAGACCCGCTCGCCCCCCGCTTGCGTACCGGCCGCCCCGCCCGTCGAACCAGACGGAGGGGCGGCCGGGTCATTGGGGCTAGAGTTCCCTCATGTCCGACCTAGTCCTGACCCTCCAGTGCGCCGACCGCCCTGGCATCGTGCATGCCATCACCGGCGGCATCGTCAGGGCGGGCGGGAACATCGGCGAACTGCAGCAGTTCTCGTCGCCTGACACCGGGCAGTTCTTCACCAGGATCGAGGTCGAGGGCGCCCAGGCATCCGCACTCGAGGCCGAGGTCGGCGGTGCCGCGGCGCCGTTCGACGCCCGGTTTCACGTCCACGAGGCCGGCCAACCGGTCAGGACGCTGATCCTGGCGTCCAAGGCGGGTCACTGCGTCAACGACCTGCTGTTCCGCTGGCGCGGAGGGCAGTTGCCGATCGACGTGCGCGGCATCCTCGCGAACCACGACACGCTGGAGCCGATGGCCGACTTCTACGGGGTGCCGTTCACGCACCGGGTGGTTGTGCCGGAGACGAAGGCGGACTTCGAGGCGGAGATCCGACGCACCGTCGAGGAGGAGGGCATCGAGTTGGTGGTGCTGGCCCGCTACATGCAGATCCTCAGTCCGGAGTTGTGCGAGTTCCTCGCCGGGAGAGCGATCAACATCCACCATTCCTTCCTGCCCGGGTTCAAGGGTGCCAACCCGTACCGGCAGGCACACACGCGGGGGGTCAAGCTGATCGGGGCCACGGCGCACTTCGTGACCAGCGACCTCGACGAGGGTCCGATCATCGAGCAGAACGTGGTCAGGGTCGATCACACGATGTCGGTGGCGAAGCTGGTGCAGAAGGGTCAGGCGGAGGAGTCGCAGACGCTCGCGGAGGCGGTTCGGTTGTTCGCCGAACATCGCGTGCTGGCCGACGGGCACCGGACCGTGATCTTCCGCTGATGGGCTGAGCGATGGACGACGGTTCGAGGTTGCTGACGGGCCCCGACGTGGGGCCGTTGCTGCGCGTGGCCGTCGACCATGCTGGTGGGAGGCTGTTGTCCTGGCGGCTGCACAACGTGGACGCCTTCCCCGGACGCTCGACCACGGCCACCTACATGGCCCGCATCGGCTGGGCGTGGGGGGAGCGGGACGAACTGCTCGGAGTGAGCGCCCGCGCGGGTGAGCTGTCGGAGGCGGACGCGAACGCCTCGATCTTCGCGGACGGGAACCGCGAAGTGGCGGTGTGGATCTACCCGGCCGATCCCGACCTGCCCGGCCTGCCGCGCGCCACGGTGCCTGACCGGGTGGCCGACCTCATCAACGGCGCGGGGCTCCTGGGACGCCCTGTGTTGGCCGCGGACCTGACCGTGACCATGATCGGGTACCGGCCACGCCGTCGCGCCGTCATCCGCGTCACCACGGGCAACCCCGCCGAGACCCTCTACATCAAGGCGCTGCGCCCCAAGGTCTTCGAGGACATCCACGAGCGGCACCTCCTGCTCCGCAGGGCCGGGGTGCCAGCCCCCGAGGTGGCCCTGGCCACCCTCGACAACCTGCTGGTCCTGCGCGGGCTGCCGGGGACTCCGTTGGCGACTGCCCTGTTCGCGCCCGACGAGCCCTGCACGGCCGAGCAACTCATCGACCTGCTGGACTCGATGCCCCCCGCAGTCGCCTCGTTGGCTCGCAGGCCACCGTGGAGCGACGCCGTGCAGCACTACGCACGGATGGTGGCCGCAGTCGCGCCACCGGAGGTGGGCGCCGAGGTGACGCGCGTCGCTGAACAGGTGGTTGCCGGGCTGGCCCCGCTCCAGGAGGGGGAGGAGCCGACCCACGGCGACTTCCACGAGGGTCAACTCCATGTCGCCGGCGGCGCCATCGTCGGGCTGCTCGACGTCGACACCATCGGGCCCGGTCGCCGGGCCGACGACCTGGCCTGCCTGATCGCGCACATGTCCACCATCCAGCGGATGGCCCCCGGGCAGGAGACGAGGGTGCGGGAACTGCTTGCCCGTTGGGTGCCGGTCTTCGACGAGCGCGTGGACCCGATCGAATTGCGGCTGCGGGCAGCCGCCGTTGTGGTGTCCCTCGCCACCGGGCCGTACCGCGGCCAGGAGCCGGATTGGGAGGCGACGACGCGCCGGATGGTGCGGACGGCAGTCGGCCTGGTCCGTCAGGTCGCGGAAGGGTGACGAATCACACAGGGAGTCGCACTTGTCACTTCCTGGCGATAGATTCGGCTGTCAGCCAATCAACCAGGAGGAGCAGACGTGAACAGGACCCTGCTCGGACTCGTGGCCCTCACTGGTGTGAGCGCCCTGGCGTTTGCGGGTTGTGCCCCCCCGCCGGAGCCGAATCCAAACCCTCCCGCGGCCACTGCCACGGAGCAGCCGACCCCGACGGAGTCCAGCACCCCGCCGGCCATGCTGAAGGCGTGCATGGTCTCCGATGTCGACGGCTTCGCGGACAAGTCCATCAACGAGACGGCGCGCAACGGCCTGGTCGCCGCCCAGCAGCAATTGGGCATCGAGACCGGTCAGATCGAGTCCAGCGCGAAGGGCGGCTTCGCGCCGAAGATCCAGTCCATGATCGATGCGCACTGCCGCATCATCTTCACCATCGGTGACACCATGGCCAACGCGACCGAGGCCGCTGCCAAGCAGAACCCGAACATCAAGTTCGCCATCGTGGACCACGGGTCCTTCGATGGCCTGACCAATGTTCGCGGGCTGGAGTTCAACACCGCGGAGTCGTCCTTCATGGGAGGCTACTTGGCCGCCGCCATGAGCCGGACGGGGAAGGTCGGCACGTTCGGGGTAGCGAAGGTGCCAGCCGTCACGATCTTCATGGATGGCTTCGAGCAGGGAGTGTCCTACTACAACGAGGCAAAGCGCAAGAACGTCCAGGTCATCGGCTGGGACGCCGCCAAACAGGATGGGCTGTTCGTGCCGGGCGACGACCCGTCCGGCGACATCGTCGGCGGCGAGGACACCGCGAACAAGCTGATCGGCCAGGGTGCCGACATCATCCTGCCGGTCGCCGGCCCCGCGGGGGTGGGCGCCCTCCGGGCCGTGCAGGCCTCCGGTGGCAGGGTGAATGCCATCTGGGTCGACACGGACGGCTGCATCTCGGCGGCCGAGTACTGCTCGTCGATCATCTCCTCGGTGTACAAGGCCATGGACACCGCGGTCTTCGACACCATCAAGGACGCCATGGACGGCAAGTTCACCTCCGATCCGTTCGTCGGCACCCTGAAGAACGAGGGAACCGGCCTCGCACCGTTCCACGACTTCGACGCCAAGGTGCCGGCCGAACTCAGGTCCGAGCTTGACCAGATCAAGGCCGACATCGTCTCCGGCAAGATCACGATCACCTCACCCGCTCAGCCCAAGTGATCCGAGGCCGTCCCGTGGGCTCCATCGGTTATCCCACGGACCGAGCCCCCGGTTTGCTTGAATTGACCTCACCGCTGGCCGGGAGGATACGTTGGGCGAGCCACCGTGCACACGACGGGGATCGTCCTTGATGTGGCCGGCAGTTCAACAGGTCCTGGGGAAGGAGACGACGTGGAGATCGACTGGGGGAGACTGAGGTATGCGGCCGTGGACGTGTCCGGCCGCGCGTACGTGCCGTACTCGGATTATCCGGTGGGGGCGGCCGCCCTCGTCGACGACGGCCGCATCGTGGCCGGCTGCAACGTCGAGAACGCCTCCTACGGCGTCACGCTGTGCGCCGAGTGCGGGCTCGTCTCGGACCTGGTGGCGGGGGGAGGGGGACGACTGATCGCATTCACCTGCGTGAACGGCGCAGGTGAGGTGATCATGCCGTGTGGCCGGTGTCGCCAGCTGCTGTTCGAGCATGGAGGCAAGGAACTGGTACTGGAGACCCCGCTCGGGCTCCGCACTCTCGACGAGGTGCTGCCGCAGGCCTTCGGGCCGGCGGACCTGGATCACATGGCAGGAGAGGGGGCCCGACGTGCTCAGTTCTGAGGACCTGAGGGGGCTGCCGAAGGTTGCGCTGCACGACCACCTCGACGGCGGTCTCCGGCCGGCGACCGTGATCGAGCACTGCGCGGCGAACGGGCACGCCCTTCCCACCACCGATCCGGACGACCTCGGCCATTGGTTCTTCGAGGCGGCCGACTCCGGTTCGCTGGTGCGCTACCTGACCACCTTCGACCACACCATTGCGGCCATGCAGACGCCGGAGCAGCTGGCCCGGGTTGCCGAGGAGTTCGTACTCGACCAGGCGCAGGACGGCGTCATCTACGCGGAGGCCCGGTACGCGCCCGAGCAGCATCTGGGGATGGGCCTGACGCTCTCGGAGGTGGTGGAGGCGGTCCGCGACGGTCTGGAATCGGGGATGTCGAAGGCGGAGGCCTCGGGGCAGGCCATCGTTGCGCGTCAGATCGTGTCGTCGATGCGACATGTGGCGCCGACCACCGAGATCGCCGAGTTGGCCGTCAAGTACCGCGACGAGGGCGTGTGCGGATTCGACATCGCCGGCGCCGAGGACGGGTTCCCGCCCTCGCTGTTCCTGGAGGCCTTCCAGTATCTGCGCCGCAACAACGTCTTCTACACCGTCCATGCGGGCGAGGCGAGCGGACCCGATTCGGTGTGGGAGGCGGTGCAGGTGTGTGGAGCCAACCGCATCGGGCACGGGGTGGAGATCATCAAGGACTCCACGGTGGACGACGACGGCAGGATCCGGTTGGGCAGGGTCGCCTCCTATGTGCGCGACGCCCGAGTCCATCTGGAGGTGGCGCCGTCGTCGAATCTGCAGACGGGCATCGCCCCCACCATCGCCGAGCATCCCGTCGGCGCGCTGTGGCGGCTGGGGTTCAACGTCGGCATCAACTGCGACAACCGGCTGATGAGTGCCACCACCATGAGCCGCGAGTTCCACCGGTTGGTCACGGACCTCGGCTGGGGCGTCGACGACGTCGAACGCGCCACGCTGAACGCGATGGAGGCCGCCTTCCTGCCGTACGACCAGCGCGAGGCACTGATCCGGGGGATCATCAAGCCCAGCTACGTGGCCTTCCGTGCCGGTTGGGACAGCTGACCGCTACCCTGACTGACGTGATCATCGCTGCCGCGGACGGGTCGTCGCTGTCCAACCCCGGACCTGCAGGCTGGGCCTGGTACATCGACGATCGGACGTGGGCCGCCGGCGGCTGGAAGCACGGCACCAACAACATGGGAGAGCTCATGGCCGTGCTCGACCTGCTGCAGTCCACCTCGCACCTCGATGAGCCGCTGCGGATCCTCTGCGACTCCCAGTACGTCATCAACTCCCTCACCAAGTGGCTGCCGAGCTGGAAGCGTCGGGGCTGGAAGAAGGGCGACGGCAAGCCGGTCATGAACGTCGACCTGATGAAGGACCTCGACAAGGCGCTCGCAGGTCGGGACGTGACCTTCGAGTGGGTCAAGGGACACGCAGGCCACGACCTCAACGAAGCCGCGGACGACCGTGCGCGGGCCGCCGCGGCCGCCTTCCGGGACGGCGTCACCCCAGACACTGGCCCCGGCTACCCCAAGGGAGCCCCGACTGCACGCGCCGTCCAGTTCGCGACGAAGTCCGTGGCCGAGGACGACACCCTCTTCGACTTCGATGTCGTCCAGGCGGCCGCCGAGGCCGGGGCGGCAGCCGAGGCGGCGAACCGAAGCGTCCTGGAGGTCTTCTTCGACCTCGAGGACGTCCCGGAGGGGGAGTGGGTCACGCCCGGCGTGGCGAGCCATCGGATCAAGGCCGCCCTGATCGAGGCGATGCGACGGCTGGCCTCCCTGGCCGCGCAGGGGGAGAGATACGACTACCTCCACCTCGTCCATCCCTCCTACCTCGGGCATTCACCCGACGGCCGGGTCGTCTTCGACGGTGACGACGGCTGGCGTCCGCTGCCCTCCGACTTCCGGATCCTCTCGATCGACGCCTATGGCACAAACGTCGCCGGCGTCACCTGGGAGAGCAAGGCCGCGCCCGCGGTCCTCGGATACGCCCTGTGGCACCGCGTCCCCGAGGGCTGGCAGCTGCGGTTCACCAAGGAGACACCCATCCTGTGAGCCCACCCCCGGGCGCGGCGATAGGATGACGCCCATGTGTGCTGACGTACTCGCCGCCGTTGCGTGGCCCTATGCCAATGGCCCTCGTCACATCGGGCATGTCTCCGGTTTCGGGGTGCCGTCCGACGTGTTCTCGAGGTACATGCGAATGCGCGGCCACGACGTCCTCATGGTGTCGGGCACCGACGAGCACGGCACCGCCATCCAGGTGAAGGCCGAGCAGGAGGGGCTGACCGCCCGCGAGTGCGCCGACAAGTACCACCGCATCATCGCCACCGACCTGCAGGGGCTCGGCCTGTCCTACGACCTGTACACCCGCACCACCACCCCCAACCACTACCGGGTGGTGCAGGAGATGTTCACGGCGCTGTACGACAACGGCTACATCGTCGCCAAGACGCAGATGGGCGCCATCTCGCCGTCGACCGGCCGCACGCTGCCCGACCGCTTCATCGAGGGCACCTGCCCGATCTGCGGCTTCGAGGCGGCGCGCGGCGACCAGTGCGACAACTGCGGTAACCAGCTCGATCCCGCGGACCTGATCAGCCCCCGCTCCCGTATCAACGGCGAGACCCCGAGATTCGTGGAGACGGAGCACTTCTTCATCGACCTGCCGAAGACGGCCGACGCGCTGCGGGAATGGCTCGGCACCCGCACCGATTGGCGGCCCAACGTCTTGAAGTTCAGCCACAACCTGCTCGACGACCTGCGTCCCCGCGCGATCACCCGCGACCTCGACTGGGGCGTCCCCATTCCGCTCGACGGCTGGCGTGATGCTCCGATGAAGCGCATCTACGTCTGGTTCGACGCCGTCATCGGATACTTGTCGGCCTCCATCGAGTGGGCCCGCCGTTCCGGCGACCCGGAGGCGTGGCGGCGCTGGTGGAACGTGGAGACCGCCGAGTCCTACTACTTCATGGGCAAGGACAACATCGTCTTCCACTCGGTCATCTGGCCGAGCATCCTGCTCGGCGCCAACGGCCAGGGCTCGGTGGGTGGCCAGGTCCACGAGGCGCTCGGGGAACTGCAACTGCCCACAGAGGTCGTGTCGTCGGAGTTCCTCACCATGAAGGGCTCCAAGGTCGCGAGCTCACGCGGGGCGTCGATCTTCGTCGGCGACTTCCTGGCCGAGTTCGGGCCCGACGCCCTTCGCTACTACATCGCAGTGGCGGGCCCGGAGAACCAGGACACCGACTTCACCTGGGAGGAGTTCGTCCGGCGCGTCAACTTCGAGTTGGCGAACGAGTGGGGCAACCTCGTCAACCGCTCCATCTCCATGGCACACAAGAACAACGGCGCGATCCCGGTCGCCGGTGAACTCACGGCGGCCGACCACGACCTGTTGACCGCCTCGCGTGTGGCGTTCGACGTCGTCGGGGAGCATCTCGACCAGCGCCGGTTCAAGCTCGGCATCACCGAGGCCATGCGCGTCGTCGGCCTGGCCAACAAGTACCTGTCCGACCAGGAGCCGTGGAAGCTCAAGGACGACCCGGCCCGCCGCGACACCGTCCTGCACGTGGCCCTGCAGGTGGTCAGCGACTGCAACACCCTGCTGACTCCCTACCTGCCGCACGCCGCCCAGAAGGTGCACGAGGCGCTCGGCGGCCAGGGGGTCTGGGCGGCCATGCCGGAACTGGTGGAGGTCAGCGAGGGCGACTTCACCTACCCGATCCTGCAGGGCGACTACACGTCGCAGCAGGCGGTGTGGGAGTCGCGCCCGATCGTCGCTGGTACCCCACTCGCCAAGCCGACACCAATCTTCGCGAAGGTCGACGAGTTGCTGGCCACCACCGGACCCAGCTGGGCACCGATCACCACCTCCTGAGCGGGGAGGCCCGGCAGGCGCGTCAGCGTTCCAGCAGCGCCCGCAGGACCTGTGCCCATGTGGTCCTCCTATACCACAGGCTCCCGATTCGGCCCGGGCCGTGCGTTCACCGGCCGATGTCGGCAACGACCGCGCCGGTCAGGCGGATCAGGTCGGCTGGGGCGAGTTCGACGTCGAGTCCCCGGCGCCCCGCGGACACGAACACTGTGTCCCATGCCGTGGCCGAGGTGTCGACGACTGTGGGATGCCGCCGCTTCTGCCCGAGCGGCGATATCCCGCCGGCGACGTAGCCGGTGGCGCGCTCCGCCTGTGCGACGTCGGCCATCTGGGCCTTCTTCGCGTGCAACGCATGGGCGACGGCCTTGAGGACGAGCGAACCTGACACCGGTACGATCCCGACGGCCAACCTGCCGTCCGCCTCAACCAGCAGGGTCTTGTAGACGCGGTGCGGGTCCAGGCCCAGCAGTTCCGCCGCCTCCAGCCCGAACGACGACGCATCCGGGTCGTGGTCGTAGGAGTGGACGGTGAACGGCACCTTGGCCCGGGTCAGTTCCAGGAGTGCAGGGGTCGCCTGCCCGTCAGGTCGTCTCGCCACGGCTCACCAGGACCCGAAGCTGCCACCACCGCCGGAGAACCCGCCGCCGCCTGAGAAGCCGGAGCCGCCGGAGGAACCCGACGAAGCAGCCTGCGCGGCCGCATGGGCAGCCACGGCCTGGCTCATGGCCTGGTTGAAGTCGTGGGTGAAGTTGCCGAGACCGTGGGAGAACACGTGGTAGTTGTACAGGTTCGCGCCGTAGTACCAGGTGAGGTCCGGCTGGTACAGGCCCTGGGCGCCCAACTCCGCGAACACCCTGGCCCAGCGGTCGGCGACCCCGAAGATCATCGCGTAGGGGAGGTAGCGGCTGAACACGTCGATGCCCTCCTCGAACTTGATCTGGTTCGCCTCGGCGGTCCGCAGGTACAACTCGAAGCCCCTCGTCTCAGCAAGCACCGCCGAACCCGTCGCGGTCCGGGTGCGGAACTTCGGTGCGAGCACCAGCAGACCGATGCCGAGCACCAGGAACGGAATGCTCAGCAGCCCCCAGCCGACCTGGCCGAGCAGCAGCGCCGCCCCGATGCCGGCCAGGATGGAGGCGAAGCCGGCGACCATCGGCAGCACCTGGGCCGTCTGCGGGTTGGCCTTGAACCAGCCGAGTTCGACGACCCGCCTGTAGAGGCGTTCCTTCGTCTTCGGCTGCACCTGGTAGAAGTCCTTGTCCGAGAGTTCCGAGACCAGCACGGTGTCCTTGTTGCGGAACATGGAGTCGAGGAGCTTCTTCTCGTAGTCGATCAGTTGGTCCCTGCCCTGCTTCCTGGCGAGGAAGTGGTCGGTGGCGCGCTCGTCCGTCGCGGCGATCTGCATGTGGCCGCGCACCGCGAGGTCGATCAGAGTCGCCGAGACGTCGATGCTGTCGGCCGTGGCGTCGGTCAGGGTCCCGATCTCGCCCGGCCGGGCGTCCTTCGGCGGCCGGAACGCGACTGCGACGACGTCCTTGCCGGACTTCTTCCCGATCATCGCCTCCTGTCCCTTGGTGGGGGTCAGGCCGGGCGTGAGGCCGAGGAACACGTCGTCGCGGGCGTGCCTGCGCCCGATCCTGACGACGGCTGCCACCGCCCCGAGGCCGAGCACGCCCGTGACGATCCCGGTGCCCGCGTTCAGCTCGAACATGTTGCCGATCCACACCCTGCGCGTCTTGATCTGCTGCACGCCCCCGAACGTGCCCGCAGGGAAGCCTGCGACGACCTGGACCGGCTCACCCGGCGACAGATCGGGGACGGCGTAGGTTGCCGAGGGTCCGGAAGTCGTGGCCTGGCACTGGGTCTCCAGACTGCTGCCGTAGAAGCAGGCGGCGCGCGACACATCTGCCGGGCCGGTCACCGTGAACTGCACATCGCTCATGTGGCTCTCGTTCGAGGAGACGATGGGCGTCCAGTTGAACTCGTCCAGGCCGCTCTGGGGCTGGTCGGAGACGATGAGCCCCTTCACCTGATAGGTCAGCGTGTAGGACTGTGGGGTGTGGTAGACGGTGTTCTCCTCCCCGACGCGGATCATCACGAATCCGCTCTCCCTGCCGATCTGCAGGTCGGTGCGTGCCCCGGTGCTGGAGGTGACGTTGATGTCGGAGATCGGGAAGGAGTACCACTGGCCCTGGTCCTGGCCGTCGGCCTGCCGCTCCGCGAGCACCACCTGCGGCCCCCTCCCGCTCTGGGCGCCGAAGTCGAGCGTCATGTCGATCGTCACATGCGCCACACCGTCAGGGGTCAGGTTCACGGCGGTGTGGAAGTGCGTGTAGGGGGCGCCGCCCGCGGCGTGGGCGGGCCAGGCCAGTGCGACGACCCCGAACAGGGCGAACAGCAGGGAAATCAGGGAGGCGCGCAGCAATCGCATGCCAACCAGCGTA
Source organism: Arachnia sp. (assembly GCA_039811745.1). Lineage (GTDB taxonomy): Bacteria > Actinomycetota > Actinomycetes > Propionibacteriales > Propionibacteriaceae > Arachnia. The sequence continues at coordinate 15,887 of JBDHZH010000006.1, read as the reverse complement.
TCCGTTGGGGGTTGCGCCTTCAGTAGGTCGCCGCGGCTGTGCCGTCGAGAAGCAACGCGATGGTTCGCCTCGCCACGACGAGCCGTTCCTCCACGGAGGTGTCGGGCGTGCCGGTGGTCACCTTGAGGCCGAGGTAGGCGGCGCTCCCGGCGGCGGCCGCGATTGCCGCGTCGATCTCCGGGGCTCCGAGCAGACTCTCCCGCCAAGCCTCGGTGCTGCTGCCCGCGCCCCGGGGCGCGACATGCCCGTCCTGCCAGGGCCCGCCCCACGGGCCCGCGGCTGCCGAGGCGCCTGAGAACATCAGTCCCGCCAGGTGCCCACGGCCTGCGGCCAGCCGGACATGGTCCAGGGCAGTCTGGGCCGAGTGGCCCTCGATGGCCGAGCGGCCCCAGTTGATCGTGAGGCCCAGCCTGGCGTCGCCGAGGGCGGCCAGGACATCGAGTTCCTGCTCGATCTCCAGGAACCCCTTCTCCGGTGCCCAGCCGGGACGCCTTGCGTCGCAGTGTTCGATGGCGAGAAGCGCATCGGTCGAATCCGCCTCCAGCAGTTCCGTGAGGGATCGTTCCAGCTCGCCCGCGTCGGCGATCGGGGAGCGCGGCGCGCTGTGGAGGTGGATCGCTCTCACGCGCCTGTCGAGGCCCGCCCCGGCGACGTCGCGGGCCAGGTCGAGCGCGGCCGAGATGTCGGCCACGGCGGCCCGTCGGCCGTCCGGGTCGGGTGAGGCCAGACCGTAGCGCGGGTCCTCACCCAACCTCCCCATGACGGTCGGAATGGCGGTGACGACCACGTCCCACCGGTCCGAGATCACGCCGGGCAGGCCCGACCGGGCCGGGCCGAGCGCAGATCGGCCGCCAGTGGCCTCGGCCAGCGGCATCTCGATCGCCGCGACCTCCGGGAGTTGATCCAGGAGGGCATATGCCTCCGGAAGTCGGTCGTCGGCCAGGCCGGCGAACAGCGCGTAGGCACCCACAACCAGCCCGTTCCCGGGAACACCCGGCCAAGCGTTCAAGTCGGACATGCGTCCGCTCCCTCCCTCGGCGGCCCAACCGTTGGGCCCCGATCAGATACCCAACACCCTTGCCATCTCTTCACGCAACGCGGCGAGCTGCTCGGCGCCCCGAACCCGGGCCGCCGTGCCTTCCGTGGACTCGTCGGGGGTGAACCGTACCTCCAGGTAGCACTTGAGCTTCGGCTCCGTGCCGGAGGGCCGTACGACCACGTGTACGCGGGCACCAGTCAGTTCGACGGCGTCGGTCGCAGGCAGGTCGTCGGAGCCCGATGCGAGGTCGTCGACCCGGACGGGCTCGCCGAGCAGCACTCCCGGCGGGTTCGCCCGCAGCCGCGCCATGGCATCGGCGATCTCCTGCAGGTTCTCCACCCTCACGGACAGCTGGCTCGTGGCATGCAGCCCGAAGGTCGCAGCGATCTCGTCCAGGCGGTTCTGCAGGGTCAGGCCCGCCGCCTTGAGTTCCGCGACCAGGCGGAGGACGAAGAGGCCGGCGGTCAGGCCGTCCTTGTCCGGCACGGCACCCGGGTCGCAGCAGTACCCGATTGCCTCCTCGTACCCGAAGCCGAGCCCGGGGACGCGCCCGATCCACTTGAACCCGGTGAGCGTGGTGCGGTGCTCCCGGCCGGCCGCCAGCGCCATGCTCCGCAGGAGGGTGGAGGAGACCACGGAGTTGGCATACACGCCCTCGACGCCCCGGCTGAGCGCGTAGTGGCCGAGCAGCCCGCCGAGTTCGTCCCCGGTCAGCATCCGCCACCGTCCGTCGACGACTGCAGCGACCGCGCAACGGTCGGCATCGGGATCGTTGGCGACCACCACGTCGGCCGCGACGGCCTCCGCCCTCGCCAACGCAAGGTCGATCGCCCCCGCCTCCTCGGGGTTGGGGAATGCGACGGTGGGGAAGTCGGGGTCGGGGGCGGCCTGCTCGGCGACCTCCGCGGGCGCGGGGAAGCCGGCGGCCAGGGCGACGGCCCGCATCGGCCCGGCACCGACGCCGTGCATGGCCGTGTGCACCCAGACCAGCTCCCTGGGGGCGTCATCGGGCACCAGCGTCACGGCGTGCGCCACGTAGTCGGCGAGCAATTCGGCCCCGATCGTGGCAAACGAATCGGATCTGGGCAGCGCGCCCAGTGTCGCGATCCCGACCTCCCGGATGCACCCCTCGATCTCGGAGTCGGTGGGTGCGATGATCTGGGAGCCGTCCCCGAGGTACACCTTGTAGCCGTTGTCCTGCGGCGGGTTGTGGGACGCCGTCACGACGATCCCCGCCACACAGCCCAGGTGCCTGATCCCGAAGGCCACCACTGGGGTGGGCACGGGGTTCTCGGTGAGGATGGGCCGGAAGCCGCGCCCGGCGAGCAGGCGCGCGGTCTCCAGGGCGAACTCCCTCGACTTGTGCCTTGCGTCGAAGCCGACGATGACCTTGCCGCCCGCCAGCCCCTGACGCACCAACCACTCGCCGAAGCCGGCAGCAGCCTGCCCGACCACCAGGCGGTTCATGCGCGCGGGCCCCGGCCCCATGGCGCCCCGCAGGCCGGCGGTGCCGAAGGTGAGCGGTCCGGCGAAGGCCGAGACCAACTCCGCGCAGGCAGCCGGATCCCCTCCCTCGGCGTCGGACAGGAGGCCCTGGAGGCTTGCCCTCGTCTCGGGATCCGGGTCGTCGGCGAGCCAGTGGCGGGCCGCGGTCAGTGTCTTGTGCATTCCGTGCTCCTCACAGTTCCCCGACGATGCCGGCCAGCAGCGCCGCGAGTCGTGGACCGGCGTCCCTGCCGGCCTGCAGCACCTCGGCGTGGTCGAGGTGGTCCTCGCCCATCCCCGCGGCGGCGTTCGTCACCAGGGAGAGCCCGAGCACCTCAAGCCCTGCCTCCCTGGCCGCGATGGTCTCCAATGTCGTGGACATGCCGACCAGGTCGCCTCCGAGGATTCCGGCCATGCGCACCTCGGCAGGCGTCTCGTACTGGGGCCCCCGGAACTGCACATACACGCCCTCCGGGAGTTCGGGATCCACGCGGTGTGCCAGGTCCCTGAGGCGGCGGCTGTAAGCCTCGGTCATGTCGACGAACGTGGCGCCGAGCAGTGGGGTGGCTCCGGTCAGGTTGATGTGGTCGGCGATCCTGACGACGGTGCCGGGCACCCATTGCGGGTTCAATCCTCCGCAGCCGTTGGTCAGCACGATGGTCGAAGCACCCCAGGCGGCGGCAGTCCGGACTCCGTGGGCCACGGGGGCGACGCCCCGGCCCTCGTACAAGTGGGTTCTTCCGGTGAGGATTGCGGCCACCTTGCCGGAGGCCGTGCGCGCGGCCACGATCTCGCCACCATGCCCACTGACGACCGGCCGGCTGAAGCCGGGCACGTCTCCCAGTTCGACGCGCCCGAGCACATCGCCCAGCCGGTCGGCACCGGAGGCCCAACCCGATCCGAGCACCAGGGCAATGTCTATGGAGCCGAGGCCGAGCGCGGCCCCGAGGTACTCGGCCGCCGCTTCCGCGACATCGAGTGGCTTGTCCCAGTTGACTGCATCAGCGTCGTTGCTCATCGGCCCAGCCTACTGGGCCCGGTTCGCCTGCGTCCCGGGGACGCTGTGACAAGATGAGCGCGTGACCAAGGTTGTGATCATCGGCGGCGGACCCGGGGGCTATGAGGCGGCGTTGGTGGGCAGCCAACTGGGCGGTGACATCACCCTCGTCGAGCGGGACGGGCTCGGCGGCGCGGCGGTCCTCACCGATTGCGTGCCGTCCAAGTCGCTGATCGCCACCGCCGAGGTCATGAGCACCATGCGGCGCGCCGCAGGCATCGGCCTGCACGTCGCCACCGACGGCGAGGTCGCCGCGGCCATCCGGGTGGATCTGGCGGAGCTCAACGCGCGCGTCAGGGGGCTGGCGACGGCGCAATCCGACGACATCCGCGGCCGCCTCGAACACGAGGGCGTAACCGTCATCCAGGGCACCGGAGTGCTGGACGGTCCGAATCGGGTCATCGTGACCACGGCGACCGGCGAGTCGAGTCTGGAGCCCGACATCGTCCTGGTCGCGACGGGCACATCGCCCCGGGAGCTCCCGGAGGCCGCCTGTGACGGGGAGCGAATCCTCAACTGGAAGCAGCTGTACCACCTGGACGAACTGCCGAGGAGGCTCATCGTCGTCGGGTCCGGCGTGACGGGGGCGGAGTTCGCCTCTGCGTATGACCTGCTCGGAGTCGATGTCGTGCTGGTGTCCTCGCGCGACCAGGTGCTGCCGGGGGAGGACCAGGACGCCGCCAACGTCCTGCAGCGCGCCTTCACGCGCCGCGGCATGGAGATCATGAGCCGGTCGCGTGCGCACGCCGCCCGCGTGGTTGGCGACGAGGTCGTCGTCTCACTGACCGACGGCAGACAGGTGCGCGGCTCCCACTGCCTCATGGCGGTCGGCTCCATCCCCAACACGTCCGGCCTCGGCCTGGAGGAGGCGGGCGTCGGCCTGACCGGCTCCGGGCACATCCGCGTGGATCGCGTCTCGCGCACGAGTGTGCGAACCATCTACTCCGCAGGTGACGTCACGGGCGTGTTCGCGCTGGCCTCGGTGGCGGCGATGCAGGGCCGGATCGCGATGTGGCATGCCCTGGGCGATGCGGTCCGCCCCCTCGACCTGCGCACCGTCTCGTCCAACGTGTTCACGGCGCCGGAGATCGCCACGGTTGGGATCTCCCAGGCCGAGGTCGATGCGGGCGTGCTGCGGGTCGCGTCGGTGCTGCTGCCGCTGGCCAGCAACGCGCGCGCCAAGATGCAGGGCTTCACGGATGGGTTCGTCAAGCTGTTCTGCCTGCCCACCACTGGCATCATCGTCGGCGGGGTCGTCGTGGCCCCATACGCCTCCGAGCTCATCCACTCGGTGTCCCTGGCGGTTGCGCAGCGGATCGACGTCGACCAGTTCAGCGAGTCCTTCACGGTCTACCCGTCGATGACGGGCTCGATCGCGGAGGCCGCCCGGCGCCTGCACCAGCACGACCCCGCGGGCCTCACCAGCTGACCGGCACGTGCGGGTCAGTCCGCGATCTCGGTCTCGTCCTCCTCCTCCGGGGCCGGGACGATCTGGCAGATGACGTCGCCCGTGGTCAGCGTCTGCCCCTCGGTCACCCGGAGGCCGTGCACCATGCCGTCCTTGGGTGCCACGATGCTCTGCTCCATCTTCATGGCCTCCACCATCAGCACCGACTGGCCGGCCGTCACCAGGTCCCCCTCCGCGGCGATGAGCTTCGCCACGGTGCACGGCATCGGGGCCCGGAGGTCCGGGGACGACGACGAGGAACTGCTGTAGCCCGAACCGGTGACGGGGCCTCGGCGGAGCCTGGGACCCTTGGCCGCGCCGGGTGGCGGTGGCAGCCTGACCTCCAGGCGGCGGCCGTCGACCTCGACGACGACGCGTTGGCCCGCAGGCGACTCGGCCACGGTGCCGGGCGGTTCCTGGGGTGCCAGGCCGCCGTCGAAGTCCTCCTCGATCCAAGTGGTGTGCACCCGCAGGACACCGTCGGGGGCTGTGAAGTCCGGATGGTTGACGACGGCCGCATGGAACGGCGCGACCGTGGGCAGGCCCTCGACGCGCAACTCGGCCAACGCCCGGCGGGCACGCTGGATCGCCTGGTCGCGGTCCGAGCCGGTCACCACGACCTTCGCGATCAGCGAGTCGAACTCGGGCGGCACCGTCATGCCAGAGTGATAGCCCTCGTCGACCCGGACACCCGGTCCCGCCGGCGGCCGCCACGCGGCGATGCGTCCCGGTGCGGGGAGGAAGCCGCGACCCGGATCCTCGGCGTTGAGGCGGAACTCGATCGAGTGGCCGCGCGCGGCAGGGTCGTCGTAGCCGAGCGGTTCGCCGGAGGCCAGCCGGAACTGCTCCCGCACCAGGTCGATGCCGGTCACCTCCTCGGAGACGGGGTGCTCCACCTGGAGCCGGGTGTTCACCTCCAGGAACGAGATCGTCCCGTCGGTGCCGACCAGGAACTCGCAGGTGCCTGCCCCCACGTAGCCCGCCTCGCGCAGGATGGCCTTGCTGGCCGTGATCAGGGATTCGCGTTGCGCTTCGGTGAGGAAGGGGGCGGGCGCTTCCTCGACCAGTTTCTGGTGGCGGCGCTGCAGCGAGCAGTCGCGGGTGGAGACCACGACGACGCCGCCGTGGGCGTCGGCCAGGCACTGGGTCTCGACGTGTCTCGGACGGTCGAGGAACCGTTCCACGAAGCATTCACCCCGCCCGAAGGCCGCGACGGCCTCCCGGGTCGCCGCACCGAACCGTTCCGGGATCTCCTCCATCGTCCGGGCCACCTTGAGGCCACGGCCGCCGCCGCCGAACGCGGCCTTGATCGCGACCGGGAGGCCGTGCTCGCGTGCGAAGGCGATCACCTCGTCGGGATGCGAGACCGGATCCTGCGTGCCCGGTGCCAGGGGTGCCCCGACCGCGGCGGCGATGTGGCGGGCCCGCACCTTGTCCCCCAGGGCGTCGATTGCCTCCGGCGGGGGACCGATCCACGTGAGGCCGGCAGCGAGCACCGCACGTGCGAAGGCGGCGTTCTCCGCCAGGAAGCCGTAGCCGGGGTGGACGGCGTCGCAGCCGGCGCGGAGGGCGGCCGCGATGATCTTGCCGGAGTCGAGGTAGGTCGCCTGGGGGGTGGTTCCGTCAAGGGCGAAGGCCTCGTCCGCAACCTGCGTGAACAGCGCGTCCCTGTCCTGATCGGCGTACACGGCCACGGCCCAGATGCCTGCGTCGTGCGCTGCCCGGATGACACGGACTGCGATCTCCCCACGGTTCGCCACCAGTACCTTCTGCATGCGCAACTCCTTCGTCCCATGCGATCTTCGTGAGTCTAGTAGCCTGCCACACCCGAATCGCCGGATGTGCGACCGCGGCCCGGCCTCGTGCTTCGTCGTCGTCGAGGATGGGTGGGGGGGGGTGAGTTGGTAGCGTGGCGGCCATGGCGATCCCGGAGTTCATCAGGTTGCTGCGAACCCACGTCGGCACGGCGCCGCTGTGGCTGAGTGGTGCAGCAGCCGTCATCCTGCGCGACGGCGAGGACGGTCAGGAGGTGCTGCTCGTGCAGCGTGCCGACACGGGCGAATGGTCGCTGGTGTCCGGGATCGTCGACCCCGGCGAGCATCCGACGGCGACGGTGGTCAGGGAGGCGCTGGAGGAGACCGGCGTCACCATCTCCGTGGAGCGAATGCTGTGGCTGACGGTCGCCGACGAGATCACCTACGACAACGGCGACCGTTGCCGGTACCTCGACCACGGGTTCCTGGCCCGCTGGGCGTCGGGGGAGGCCTTCGTCGGCGACGACGAGTCGATGGCGGTTGGTTGGTTCGGCGTCGATGACCTGCCCGAGCCCGGCCGCGGGTCGCTGGTGGAGCGGGTCCGGCTGGCGCTCGATTCGCCACAGGATGTGCGGTTCGACGTGTGAGCGACGCATGAGCCGGGACCCCGGCCGGCGCGAATGGCACCACCACGACGGTCGGCTGCTCGACGCACCCCTGTTCCGGATGGTGGCGCGGAACGGGCACCGCCTGCCCAGCGGGACGGGCGCGTGTTCTTCACGTGGGTAGAGTTCCGGGTGTGATTCGACGCACCCTCGCCGCGGCCTGCTGCCTGCTCGTCGTCGGATGCGGCGCGGCGCCGGCCGCCAGCGCCCCCGTCACGACTCCGGCGACCATCAGCACATTCGTGCCCGCGGACGCGGTGACGCTCGTCAGCCTCGGGTTCACCTACGCACCGGCCGACTTCTACGTGCCGGCCTCGGCCGTCCTGGTGGAGAGTGTCAATCAGTCGAACAACGTCGTGGCGGTGTTCAGTGCCCCGGCCGGCGCCGACCTCGCCGCATTCCTGCGGAGCAACCTGCCGGCTCAGGGCTGGACGATCACCGCCGACGGCAACGACTCACTCCTGTTCGACCGCGGCCAACTCGGAGGTGCCTTCACCGTCACCGGCGGCCTCGCCGCCCTCACCATCCGAAGCGATCCCAGCTCCTGAGTCCGCCTCGGTTTCCGTGTCGGCCTGCGTGGCCTCGGTCAGGTGGGCCAGCGCGGTGCCGCCGCTCAGCGTGGCAAGCATCTGCCGCACGTTCGTGAGCTGTTCCGTGATCGAGTCGCGCCGCGACGCGAGCGCCGTCAGCTCCCGCTCCGAGTCCCTGCGGACGCGTTCCGCGTGGATGCGGGCGCTGTCCAGGAGTTGCTGTGCCTCAGCGGTGGCCCGTTCGCGCTCCGCCTCGGCGGCGGCCCGCGAGTCACGCAGCAGGGTGGCGGCCTCATCCTCCGCTGCGGCGATCTTGTCGGAGGCCGCCTTCAGGGCACGCTCATGGTTGGCCATCTGCGCCTCGAACTCGGACGCGGACTTCTCACGCCTGGCGGCAAGGGTCTTCTCGAACTCGGCTGCTGCGGCCGCGGACTGGGCACGCTGGTCCTCGTGAACCGCCTCGGCCTCGCGCCTGCGGGCGGAGGCCTCGCGTTCCGCATGGTCCATGACGTCGTCGGCCTCCCGCCGGGCCAACTCGACGACGCGCAGGGCCTCCGCCTCCGCCCTGGAGCGGGTGTCGGCGGCATAGGCGTCGGCCGTGGCGCGCTGGCGCTCGGCCTCGGCAGCCGCCTCCGACAGGCGCGTCTGGGCCTCGGCGGCGGCCTTGCCGCGCAGGTCGTCGGCCTCCTCCTCTGCGAGGGTCAGGATGTTGGCGATCCTCGGCCCGAGCTCCGAGTACGTGATGGGGGCCGTGCGGTTCGACTCCATCGCAGCGACCTCGCCCGTCAGGTCCTCGACCCTGGCACGCAGTTCTGAGACCTGCGCCTGGGCGCCTGCCAGTTCCGAGATCAGACGGTTCAGTTCGATGGACTTGGACGCGGACTCCTCCAGGGCAACGGCGTGCGCCTGCTGGAGCCGGCGCAGGGTGTCGTCCACCTGCATCGGGTCGTACCCGCGCCTCACTGTGTTGAATGCAACCTGGTTCATCTCCGGTCCTCTTCCGTTCCCGCCTCGCGCGCGTTGTCCGCAACGGCCAGCGCCTCGATCACCCCGGACAGCTTACCCAGTTGGGTGGTGATGTCCGTCTTGCGCCTGCTCAGGAGTTCGATCTCCTCGCGGGCCTCCTCCAGTCTTCTGCGCGCCTCCGCACGCACCTCGTCGGCCTCCGACCTGGCCCGGGTCACGAACGCCGCAGACGCCTCCCGGTCGGATCTCAGCTGGTCGTAGTGGTCCTTGTACAGCCGTTCGAGCTCGGCCAGGCTCTCCTCGCGGATCGACTTGGCCTTCGAGCGTGCCGAGGTGACGGTGCGTTCGGCCCGCTCGTCCGCCTCCCGACGAATGGCGGCCGCCTCGTCCCGCAGTCTGGCGGCCTCGGCCTCGGCGGCGGTGCGCAGCCGGGTCACCTCGGACTCGGCCGTGGTCAGCAACACGCGGACCTTCTCCTCCGCGTCGGCGACCTGTGCGCTGACGTCCGCCTCGCGCGTGGCGATCTCGTGCCTCCGTGCGGCCGTGAACGCGTCCAGGGCGTCGGTTCGGTGCCGACGAGTCTCCTCCAACTCGGCCTCCACGGCGCGGCGCTGTGCGTCCAACTCGGCCCCGACGCCGGTGCGCAGGTCGGCCATGGTCTGCTCGGTCCAGTGCAGGTGGGCCGACGCCTGGGCGAGGGTCTCCTGGGCCTCCCGCCGTGCCCCGTCCAGGATCTGCTCCCGCTCCGTGATGGCCTCCGCGACGCGCGCCTGCGCCTGTGCCACCTCCTCGGCCCGCCACTCGGAGGTGTCGGCACGCAGCTGCTCGGCGTCCGCGGCGGCCGACGAGCGGACCTCGGTGGCCCAGGCCTCCGCATCGCCGCGCGTGGACGCCGCCTCCGCGGCCGCCTCCGCGAGTTGTCGGGCAATGTCGGTCTCGGCGTCGAGACGCCGGGCGGCGGCCTCGTCCAGCAGTGTCCGGGCCTGAGCCTCGGCCTCCTGCAGGATGCGCCCCGCCTCCTCGCAGGCCTCCGACACCACCTTCGCGGCTTCCTCGCGTGCCCTGCGAAGGAGAGTCTCCGCATCGGTGGCCGCATTCAGTCGCAACTCCTCGGCCGCCCGTTCGGCACCGGCCACGAGCCGGGCCGCGTGCAGCGAGGCCTCCCGCGTCGTCTCCGTCGCCTCGGCCTCGGCGTCCGCGATCAGCTCCGCGCTGGCCCGGCGGGTCGAGGTGAGTTCGGCGAGGGCGGCGGCGTTCGCGACCTGCAGATCGCCGGCCTCGACGCGGGCGGCCTCGTGGTCCCGGAGGAGCTGTGCGACCTCGCTCTGGGCCTCGGTGCGCAACTGATCGGCCATGCGTTGCGCCTGGTCCAGAATCGCAGCTGCACGGTGTCCCACCTCACCCAGGGGACCAAGGCGGCCTCCTGCCACCCCGGGCGCCCGGTCCACGTCACCGGAGACCTGGGCATCATCGTGGCGCTGCATGGCCGAAGTGTCTCATGACAGGACCACCGAGGGACACCCCGGGGGCCGCCATGTGGGGTGTCGGCCACGGATGGGAGACTGGCGCCATGTCGCTGCTCGAGGCCACGCTGGCCGCCATCACTCCCACAGACCCCGACCTCCTGTCCGAGGCCGAGGCGAGGCAACTGTCCCTGACGAAGCCCGCGGGAAGCCTCGGGCTGCTGGAGTCCGTCGGGAACCGCCTGGCCGCGATCGCGGGCCAGTGCCCGCCGCCCCTGCCGGAGCCCGCGGTGGTGGGTGTCTTCGCGGGTGACCACGGCGTCGTGGACCAGGGGGTGACGCCCTGGCCGCAGGACATCACGGTTGCGATGCTGATGAACATGGCCGGTGGCGGGGCCGCGGTGAACGTGCTGGCAAGGCAGATGGGCGCCAGCGTGCTGCTGACCGATGTCGGAGTCGCAGGTGAGCACCCCGCGCATCCGGCCATCCGTGACCGGCGGATCCGGCGCGGCACCCGTGACATGAGCATCGAACCGGCCATGACACGTGCCGAGGCCGTCGCGGCGCTCGAGGTGGGCATCGAGGCCGCGACCGAGGCAGTCCGGGCCGGCGCGCGTTGCCTGGCGACCGGTGAGATGGGCATCGGGAACACGACCCCGGCCAGCGCTCTCATCTCCGTCCTGACCGGTGCGCCCGTGCCCGAGGTGACGGGGGCGGGTGCCGGTGCCGACGACGAGATGCTGGCGCACAAGGTCGAGGTGATCAGCCGGGCGCTGGCCCTGCACGAACCCGACAGCTCCGACCCGCTCGGGGTGCTCGCGGCCGTCGGCGGGCTGGAGCATGCCGCCATCGCCGGCTTCATCCTCGGCGGGGCGGCCAACCGGGTGCCGGTGGTGCTGGACGGCGTGATCGCGTGCTCCGCGGCGCTGGTGGCCGTCGGGCTGGCGCCGGATGCGGCAGGGTACCTGTTGTCGGGGCACGCCGGCGTCGAGCCGGGAATCAGGACCGCGCTCCGGCAACTCGGTCTGCAACCACTGGTCGACCTCGGGCTCAGGCTGGGGGAGGGGACAGGTGCGGTGCTGGCCCTGCCGATCGTGACGTCCGCCGCCCGCATCCTGTCGGAGATGGCCACGTTCGACGACCTCGGGTCGCCGCCGCGCGGCAGGGTCACGCTCGTGCTCGGCGGTGCACGTTCAGGCAAGTCGACCTGGGCCGAGTCGCGTTTCGAGGGCCGCCCGGCCGTCGACTACGTCGCCACCTCCGACGGCTCACCGGACGACCCGGAGTGGACCAGGAGGGTGGAAGCGCACCGCAGCAGGCGCCCGGCCCACTGGCGGACCATCGAGACGACCGACGTGACCGGTGTGCTTATGGCGCAGGACGACGCCGCGGTGCTTGTCGACTGCCTCGCGGTGTGGCTCACCCGGGCCCTTGATGCGGCCGGCGCCTGGGACGACGTCCCGGGCTGGCCCGACTTCGTGGACAACGAGATCACCATCCTGCTCGAGGCGGTCCGCAGGACCCGGCGAGAGGTGATCCTGGTGAGCAACGAGGTGGGTCTCGGAGTGGTCCCGGCCACGGCGTCGGGACGCACCTTCCGGGACGGGCTCGGGCACCTCAACGCCCGGCTCGCCGCCGCCTGCGACGAGGTCTGGATGTGCGAGGCGGGCGTCGCGAGGCGGCTTCGGTGAGGGGTCCGCTCGCGGTGGCGGTTGGCATGTTCACCGTTCTCCCGGGCGCGATGGCACCCGAGGTCGACCGCAGCCTGGCGGCGAGGGTCATCCTCCGCCTGCCGCTGGTCGGAGCGCTGCTCGGTGTCCTGGCCGGCGGCGTGCTCTGGCTGGCGGGGCTCGCCGGGCCCGGGCTGCTTCCCGCCGTCGCCGGCGTTGCAGCGCTGGCGTTGCTGACGGGAGGGCTGCACCTGGACGGGTTGGCCGACACCGCGGACGGGCTGGGATCGCGCCGGGCAAGTGCCGACGCCCTGGCCGTGATGAAGCGCTCCGACATCGGGCCGATGGGCGTCATCACACTGGTGCTCGTCCTGCTGGCCGATGTCGCCGCGCTCGCCTCCATGCCGCCGACGGGGGCCGCCGTGGCGTTGCTGGCCGCGGCGATGGTCGGCAGGGTGGCCGTGCTCCAGGCGACTGCGCGGCGGCCTGCAAGACCGGGCGGGTTCGGGGCGCTGTTCGCGGGCACCGCAACGCGTCCGGCCGTTGCCGGGGTCACCGTGGCCGTACTGCTGGCGGCGGGCGCGCTGGGCTGGCTGAGCGGGGGCTGGGTCGTCGCCGGGGTTCACGCGTGTGCGTCCGTGGGTGCGTTGGTCCTGGCGTGGCTCTGGGCACGGCGCCTCGCAGGCAGGCTCGGGGGCATGACCGGGGACACCTTCGGCTCGATCCTGGAGGTCACCCAGACCGTCTTCCTCGTCGCGGTCGGCCTGGCGGCCTCAGCCCTCTCCCGGTAGCCAATCCCCGGTCGAAAGCTCAAGTCGCCCGATGGTCTCCAGCGGGCCGGCGATGTCAGATGCGAGGAAGCGAACCAGGCGCATCTCGTCCGTCTGCCAGGTGCCGACGGCGGGCAGGTCGCCCAAGCGTGCCAGCGGTTCGGACAACGGCCAGGTGCCGACGTAGTGTCCGAGCGTCACGTGGGGGCGGAAGTCCATGTGGTGGGACTCCGGGGCGTAGGCGGTCAGGGCGTCATGCGCCCGCCGCACCCACGGGTTCTCGAGCGCGAGGTACGGCACCATCGGGAACGTGTCCCACCCGGTGGCGCGGAGCGTGACGGGGCCGTCGGCCAGTTCTCGCAGCACCCGCAGGTCCTTCGCCAGATGCTCCGGGGTGTAGTCGTCGTGCCGGGGGCTTCGACCCGGCAGCAGGCCTCCGAAGGCCACCGTCACGTGGGGCTGCCGGAGGTAGCGGGGGAGCAGGTAGGCGCCCAGCAGTTCCCGGGCACGCGTCACCAACTCGTTCACTTCCCGGCGGTCCAGGTCCAGCACCCAGGCGACGGCGTGGCTGCGGCCGCAGCGCCAGTCGCGGAAGTCGGCGTCCCGGCAGGTGATGGTCAGGGGTTCGTCGCGTCCGGCCGCCACAGCGTGTACCACTTGATGCCGAGGTCGAGGAGGATCTGACGCACCAGCGGGAGCGAGAGCCCGACGACGTTGTGCGGGTCGCCCACGATGCCGGTCACGAACGCACCGCCCAGCGCGTCGATCGTGAAGGCGCCGGCGGCCCAGGTTGGCTCGCCGCTGGCCGCGTAGGCCTCGATCTCGTCGTCGGCCAGGTCCGCGAACTTGACGACCGTGCTGGCCACACGAAGGGCCGAGGACTCGTCCGTGCCGCGTCGCGCGATCACGAGGTGACCCGTGTGCAGCACGCCCTCCCGACCCCGGATGCGGTACCACTGCCTGACGGCCGCCTCTGGCGTCTCCGGCTTCCCCCAGGGTCTGCCCTCGAACTCCAGGACGGAGTCGCAGGCGATGAGGATCGCATCGCCCTCCACGCCCTGCCACACGGCGCGGCCCTTGGCCTCGGCCAGCATTCGGGACAACTTGGCCGGGTCGCGGGCAGTTATGGACTCCTCGTCGAAGCCCGAGACGATCACCTCCGGGTCGAGACCCGCCTGCCTGAGCAGTCGGAACCTCCCCTGCGACTGGGACGCGAGGATGACCCGCGGCGGCATCAGCTCTCCTCTCCCTGGCTGACCGGCTGCCATGAAGGGTGCGGTCTGCCGGGCCGGGTGGCGCGTGTCGGGGTGTCGGGGGGCGGGCGCAGCACCACGACCGCGAGCGCCGCCAGTTCCTCGTCGGTGGGATGCCCACGCACCGTGAGCGCGGGTCGCCTGTCCGTCTCCTGTCCCATGGCGGCAAAGCCTACTGGTCGATGCCCATCACTCCACCGGATTAGTCTTGCGGTCGTGAACAGTGAGCTGCCATCCGCGGAGGCGATCGCCGGGTTGCTAGGCGGAGGCGCCATGTGGCGGGTCACGCACGTCCCGACGACCGGGTCGACCAACGCCGACGTCGCTGCGCTCGCCCGCGAGGGGGAACGCGAGGGGTACGTGCTCGTCGCCTCCGAACAGACGAGGGGGAGGGGGCGCCTCGCCAGGACCTGGGCGAGCCCCCCGGGCCGGTCGGTCGCCATCTCCGTCCTGCTGGAGCCCCGGCAGGACTTCCTGCGCTGGGGCTGGCTGTCGCTGCTGGCAGGGCTGGCCGTGCACCGGTCGCTGACGGCGCTGGCGCCGGATCCGGGGGCAGTCGAGCTGAAGTGGCCCAACGACGTCCTTGTCGGTGGGCGGAAGGTCTGCGGAATCCTGTCGGAGCGCGTGGAGCATCCCGATGGTGCCCGCGCCGTCGTCGGGTTGGGGATCAACGTCTCGCTGACCGCCGACGAACTGCCGGTGCCGACGGCCACCTCGCTGACGCTGGAGGGCTTCGACTCCGACCCGAACCAGGTCGTGGCGGGGGTGCTGTCGGCGTTCGAGGATTTCTATCGGATCTGGCAGGCCGAGGGGACGCTCAAGGGTCCCTACGAGGCACTCTGTGCCTCGATCGGCTCCGAGCTCGAGGTCGTCGTCGATGCCGACCACTCGGCCAGGGGCATCGGGGCCGGGATCGACGAGCTGGGGCGGCTCCAGGTGCGGGTCGGGGCCGGGGTCAGGACCTTCGCGGTGGGCGACGTCGTCCACGCGACCCTGCGGCGCTGAGCGTGCCACACTTTGTCCATGGCACGCAGCACCGACGGCATGGGACGCGACGAACACGTCATCCTCGAGTCCCGGACCCATGTCAAGGCACTCTTCTGGCCGGTGGTCGCGCTGCTCGCGGCCGCGATCATCCTCGGCGTCGGCATCGCGATGCTGCCGACGACCTGGGAGCCGTGGGGGCCCTGGGTGCTCGTCGGCCTGTTCGTGGTGTTCGTGTGGTGGGCCGTCGTCATGCCGTTCCTGCGTTGGTCGACCTCCACCTACACGCTCACCAATCGGCGGATCATCACCCGGGCGGGAATCCTCAACAAGACCGGGCACGACCTGCCGCTGCGTCGCATCAACAACGTCAACTACGAGCGATCGATCAGCGACCGGATCCTCGGCTGCGGCACGCTGGTCCTGGAGACGGCGGCGGGGCAACCGCTCGTGCTTCCCGACGTGCCGCACGTCGAGCAGGTGCACGTCGCGATCAACGAGTTGCTGTTCGGCGGCGACGAGCCGCTCCTTGAGACGGGCGAACCGACCAGCTCCGACGATTGACGGTACGCTACGGCGCGTGGACCGGTATCGCGTAGGCATCGTCGGGGGCGGCCAGCTGGCACGCATGATGTACCAGGCGGCCATCAGCCTCGGCATCGACGTGGCGCTGCTCGCCGAGGCGCCCGGCAACTCGGCCGCACAGGTCATCCCGGACACCACCGTCGCGGATCAGGACTCGCTCGACGACCTGCTCGCCTTCGCGGCCGACCTCGACGTCATGACCTTCGACCACGAGCACGT
>JBDHZH010000005.1:0-76784 GCA_039811745.1 Arachnia sp. | reverse complement strand
CGGGCACTACTCGACCAGCGGAACCACAGTTCCTCCGGTGACGGGCACTACTCGACCAGCGGAACCACACCACCTTCGTCCGCGGCACTACTCGACCAGCGGAACCGCACACCCGTTGATCGAGTAGGCCGCGAGGCGGTCCATCCGCTGATCGAGTAGGCCGCGAGGACTTGTACCGAGTAGCAGCGCGAGGAACGAGCGCCGCGTGTCGAAGTGACGAGCGGCCGTGTCGAGATCCGGTGAACGTCCCCGGGGACTTGACCGGGTCTTGCCGGGCGGGGCGATCAGGCGGTCTGTGACCTCCGCCGGAACTGCTCGGCCTTCAGTTGGCGCCTCGAGGCGATGGCGACGTAGGACAGGGCGAGTCCGATGACGCCGGCCAGGAGAGCGCCGCCGGCGAGTCCGACAAGACCGGCGCCCGACGCCATCCAGGTGCGTACCAGGTCGAGGGCGCCGGTCACGGGCGACCAGCCGGTCAACGACGCCAGCCAGACCGGGGCGGCGGACGTCGCCCCGGCTGCCACGGCCAAGACCAGCAGCAGCACCGAGATGGCCCGGCCGATGTTGCCGAGCCACGCGGTCAGGGCATGGTTGACGAGCACGAACGACGCGCCGACAAGGGCAAGCAGCACGACGAGCCCGGCCGATCGGCCCAAGGACAACTGGGTCGCGACCGCCGCCATGATGCCGAGTGCCGCGCCGACGCCGGCAACCAGCAGCACCGGGAGCCCGATGGTGCCCAGCCACAGCCGGAAGCTGCTCCTCGACGAGCTCACGACGTCGCTCGGCACGGCGCGCGCCACTACCCAGGCCCCGAGGCCGGCGACCCAGAGCCCTGCCACGACGAGCAGAGCCGCCAGTCCGATGCCGTTTCCGGACGCAACGCCGCCGGGCGTCTCGACCGGCGAGGAGACGACGTCGGCGAGGTTGGTGCGCTGCGTCGGCGAGAACGACGGCACCTGGTCCTTGCCGGAGGCCAGGCCGTCGGCGAACTTGCCGATGCCGTCGGCGAGCTGGGAGGCGCCATCGTCGAGCTGGACGATGCCGTCGGACAGCTTCTGAGCGCCGTCGGCGGCGGAGACGACGCCGTCGGCGAAGCGGGCGACGCCGTCGGCGTAGGTGGCCACGCCGTCGACGAACGTGCCGACGCCCGCGGTGTACTTGGCGACGCCGTCGGAGAGCTGCGACGCACCGGAGGCGAGCTGATTCACGCCGGCCGGCAGTGCGCCGACCTGGCTGTTCAGCTGGTTGATGCCCGCCAGCAGCTGGGTGGAGCCGTCGGCGAGAGCCTGCGCGTTGTCGACGAGCGGCTGGGCACCCGTGACGAGCTGGCCCGCGCCGTCGGAGATCTGCTGCAAGCCGCCCTTGAGCTGGCCCATCTGCTCGGTGATCTGCTTGGGCAGTTCGGTGGCCAGTTGGTCGACGCCTGCCGACAGCTGGGCCGCGCCGTCTGCGAGCTGGGCGGCTCCGTCGGCGAACTGCGCCGCCCCCTGCGACAGCTGACCCGCGCCGTCGGCGAGCTGCTTGGCGCCGGTGATCAGCGTGGCGCCCGTCGAGGGGTCCGGGGTGTTCAGCATCGCCGACGCCGTGCCGGTGCCGGCCTGGAACCCGGCCGTGACGCCCGCGGTGGCCCCTGCCGCGAAGGCGGCCTTCAGTGCGATGCACATCTCCGCAGGTGTGCCCGGCGGGCACTGGAACGCACCCGAGATCTGACCCGGGATGGCAAGGACCTGGGGGGGCGGGGGGATCGCGCCGGAGGAGAAGCCCTTCAGCATCGAGTCGACGGTTCCGAGGCCGGTGGCCAGCGCACCGGCGCCCTTCTTGAGGCCGGCGGCACCGTCGGCCAACTGCTTGGCACCGGGCGCGAGCTGGGCCGCACCGTCGGAGACCTGCTTGGCGCCGTCGGCGAGCTGCTGCAGCTGGGAGAAGTCCATGGGCTGGTCCAGGCCGGCGATGACCTGGTCGAGGCCGCCCTTCAGCTGGCCGACCCCCTGGACGACCTGCACGGTGCCGGAGGTGTATGCGGGGATGCCGCCGAGAAGCTGGTCCGCCCCGGTGGCCATCTGGTCGATGCCGGTGACCAGCTGCGGCAGCTGGGCGGCCAGCTGGCCGACGCCGTCGCTCAGCTGCTTCGCGCCGGCAGCGAGTGCGCCGCCGCCGGAGGCCAGCTTGTCGCCGCCGGAGACGAGCTGGTCGCCGCCTGAGATCAGTTTGCCGGAGTTGTCGGAGAGCAGGCCCATGCCGTCGGCGAGCTGCGTGGCGCCGTCGGAGGTCTTGCCGGTGCCGTCGGCCAGTTTGGTTGCGCCGTCGTGGAGCTGGGTGGCGGCGTCGACGATGGTGGTGAACTGCTCTCCGACGGAGTTGAAGCCGACGTAGATGTTCTCCAGGTAGGCCGACGTCAGCGTCTGGTTGAGCGTGACGGTGGCCAGTTGCGCGATCTCCTGCGCCACCGCGGCGTCCGTGACCGGCGAGTTCCTGGACACCTTGACGTCGATGGTCGCCTTGTGGGCACCGTCCGTGTTCGCGTAGGAGGTGGCGGCGGCCGAGAACTCCTTCGGGATCGTGACCACGACGGCGTACGTCCCGTCCGCGAGACCGGTCTTCGCGTTCTTCGCGTCGGCAAGGGTCCAGGTGATGTTGTCGTCGCGCTCCATGATGGCGGCGCCCAGCTGCCTGCCCATGGGCACCGTCTGACCGTTCAGCTGGACCGCCTCGTCGAGGTTGACGATCGCCGCGTTGATGTTCTGACTGGCGCGGCTCGCCGACGACAGCCCGATCAGGGCACCCACGGCCAGCAGCGGGACCAGCACCAGGGCGACCAGCGCCGCCCAACTGACGCGATGGCCTGCGTTCATGCTTTCGGGCCTCATGCGTTGCTCCTTGCGGCCTGTGACGGGTCGATCTCCGACGGGTCGGTCTGTGATTGTTCGGTGGGCGATGGTTCGGTGGGCGATGGTTCGGTGGGCGATGGTTCGGGGTGCACCGGCGTCAGGTCGGCGATGCCGTCGGGGTTCAGGTCCGCCAGCGGTGCGTGCGTGGATGCGCACAGCACCAGGGCGAACTGGCCGGAGCCCCTGGCCTCACCCACCAGGCGGCGCAGTGCCAGGCGCTCGTCCACCGTGCCGGCTTGCGCGACGGAATCGACGAACACGACCCCGCCCTCCGTGGGCCGGATCCCGGTGAGGGCGTCGGTCACCGAAGTGGCCGTGGCGAGGTCGACGTAGGTGGTGCGGGCCCTGACCGCACCCGCGGCATCCGGCAGCAACTGCCCGGCGACGCGGGCGCGACCGGACGTCGCGGCGAGCCTGCCGCTGAGCGCGAGGGCGGCTCCCGTGCGGGCCCCCACGGGTCCGACGATGCCGATGACGTTGCCGCCCACGGCCTTGATCGTGAGCGGCTCCACGACGCCCTCGACGGCCAGGCCCTCGGCGAAGAGGACGGAGTCGTCGCCGGGCCAGTCCGCGAGCTGCAGTTGCCTGGTGAGCGCCTCACCCTCGACGTCGAAGGACGGCAGCCTCTTGTCCAGCCACTTCGGCAGCCACCAGGCGTGGTCGCCGAGCAGCGCCAGCACCGCGGGCACGAAGGTCATGCGGATCAGGAACGCGTCGACGGCGACGCCGACGGCAAGAGAGAACGCGATGGACTTGATCGGGCCCATCCCCTCCGGCACGAAGAACGCGAAGACGGAGAACATGATGAGCGCCGCCCCCATAACGACCGGGCCGGAGGCCTTGAAACCGTCGCGGATCGCAGCCATGGCCGACTTGCCGTGGACGTACTCCTCGCGCATGCGGGAGACGAGGAACACCTCGTAGTCCATGGCGAGCCCGAACAGGATGCCCATGAGCAGGATGGGCAGGAAGCTGATGACCGGCATGCCGCGCTCGAGGTTGACGAGCCCCTTGAACCAGCCATGGTTGAACACCAGCGTCGTCGCACCGAAGGCCGCCCCGACGCTCAGCAGGTAGCCGAGGGTGGCCTTGATCGGCACCCACACCGACCGGAAGACGGCGGCGAGCAGCACCACGGACAGCCCGACCACGAGGATCCCGAACGGGAGCAGCGCGCCGGCGAGCTTGTTCGAGACGTCGATCTGGATGGCGGTGAAGCCCGTGACGGCCGTGGTGACGCCGTAGCGGTCCAGCCACACGTCGTGCATGTCGCGCAGCTCGTTGACGACGTTCGCCGTGGCCGGGTCGTCGGGGCCGGTGGTCGGGATGACCTGGATGAGGGCGGTGTCGGCGTTCTGGTTGGGGATGGCGAGCACCACCTCGCGGACGCCGTCCAGGCCCTCGATGTCCTTCCGGATGGAGGCGATCAGCCCGAGGGGGTCTGTGGATTCGATGATGTTGGCCGTCACGACCAGCGGGCCGTTGAATCCGGCCCCGAAATGCTTGGTGACAAGGTCGTATGCGATCCGGTCTGCGGCGCCGACGTCGTGCTGGCCCGCGTTGGGCAGCGACACCTGCATCGACAGGCCGGGGATGGTCAACGCACCGAGCGAGACGACGACGGTGACGATCGTCACGATCGGGTGCTTCGTGGTGATGCCCACCCACCAGGAGAAGGCGCCTCCGCGCCGCCCGCCTGCGGGTGCGTCCGGCCCGGCCGTCGGCTCACCCGACTTCCGCTTGCGGGGCTTCGGCCGCATTCGCTCGCCGACCAGCCCCATCAGCGCGGGAAGCATCGTCAGGGCGATCAGCACCGCGAACACGACGGTCATCGCGGCGAAGACGCCCATGACGGTCAGGAACGGGATGTTCGCGACGCTGAGCCCGAGCAGCGCGATGAACACCGTCAGGCCCGCGAACACGACGGCGGACCCCGCGGTCCCAGTGGCGCGGGCGGCCGACTCCTCCAGTTCCATCCCGTCGCGCAGCTGGTCGCGGTGGCGGGACAGGATGAACAGGGCGTAGTCGATGCCGACCGCCAGGCCGAGCATGACGGAAAGGATCGGGGTGGTGGAGTTGATCGGCATGAGGTGCGTGACGAGCATCATGATCGTCATCGCGACACCGACGCCGATGAGGGCCGTCAGGATGGGCAGGCCCGCCGCCACGAGCGACCCGAGCACGACGAACAACACCACCAGGGCAACGACGAGGCCGATCGCCTCGATGACCGACAGCGCGGGGAGTTCGATGTTGAACGCCTCGCCGCCCATGTCGACGCTCGTGCCGGCCGGCATCGTCTCCTGCACCTGCCTCGCAACCTCTGTCAGGCTGTCCAGCTGGGCCGTGGTCGGCGTCTCGGTCGTGTTGAGCTGCAGCTGGATCATGGCGGCGGTGTTGTCGGGCGCGATCAGGCCCGAGATGTACTTGTTCCACGGCGACGTCGCGACGTCGACGACCGGCACGGCGGCGAACGCGTCGACGGCGGCCTCGATCTCGGGCTTCAGGTCCTGGATGCTCGTGCCCTCCGGAGCCACGACGATCGCGATGGCCCCGGTGGCCGCCCCCTGCGGGAACGTCATGCGCAGATTGTGGAGGGCCTCCTGCGACGACGAGCCGGGGATCTCGAAGACGTTGTTGAACGTGGCGCCGAACCCGAGCGCCAGCGACCCCAGCACTGCCAGCAGCGCCACCCACACGCCGATGACCTTGAGCCGGTTCCGGAAACACCAGCGGCCGAGTGCGTAGAGATGAGTTGACATGGCCTCTTCCCGGGAAGTGCGTCGCCGCCGGATGCGGCAATCCGAAGTCTAGTTGGATACAGAATTGTATCCAAGCCGGATGGGGGCCGAACCGCCCGGGTTGCCCTCAGCCGAGGAGGCCGGAGACCGCCCTGTCCACCAGGACGCCCACGACGAAACCCAGCCCCCACACCAGGATCAGCACGAGCACCCACGTCACCCAGTACGCCTTGGTCCTCGCTACTGGCTGGAACTCCAGGTCGTCGTCGAACTCGTCCGATTCCTCGGCATCGACCGGTACTTCGCTCATTGCCAGGCCTCTCGTCAGGGGGACGTCACTCATAGCGGAGCGCGTCGATTGGGCGCAGGGATGCGGCGCGCATTGCCGGGTAGATCCCGAAGAACAGCCCCACCGCTACGGCGAAGCCGAATGCGAGCGCGACCGAGGAGCCGTCCACCACCGCCTGAAAGCCCGCCACCTTGATGCGCGTCACGAGGAAGCCGAAACCGATGCCGACGGCACCGCCGACCAGGCAGAGGATGACGGCCTCCAGCATGAACTGCAGGATGATGTCGCCGCGCCCGGCGCCGATCGCCTTGCGAATGCCGATCTCCCTGGTCCGCTCCGTGACGGTCACGAGCATGATGTTCATGACGCCGATCCCACCCACCAGGAGCGAGATCGTGGCGATGGCGCCCAGCAGGATCGTGAAGATGCCGGTGATGGAACTCGCGGCGTTGAGGAAGCTGGCGGAGTTGAGCACCGAGTAGTCCCTGTCCGCCGCCGTGGTGCGGTGCCGGGCATCGAGGATCGACTCGATCTGTGCCTGGGCCGCGTCCACGGTCTCCGCCGATGTCGCCTGGGCGGAGATGCTGCTCAGGTTCCCGTAGCCGGCGAGGTGGTCCTGGACTGCGGTGACCGGGGCGATGGTGCGGTCGTCGCCGCTCGCCGAGGTCGTGGAGCCCTTCTTCTCCAGGATGCCGATGACGGTGAACTCCTTGCCGTTCAGCCGGATCACCTTCCCGAGCGCCTCGCTGCCGTCGCCGCCCACCAGCGCCTTGGCGACGTCGATGCCGAGCAGGGCCACACGGGAGTGCCCGGAGACGTCCGCATCGCTGAACACCGTGCCATGGGCCACGACGTCGTTGTTGATGGCGAGGTAGACGGGCGTGGTGCCGATCGTCGAGCCGACGGAGTGCGACGCGCCGCCGAGGGTGGCCGTCACCCCCATGGCACTGACCACCGGCGCGACCCTGAGGACGTCGGGCGCCAGGGTCGGGTCGGCGATCGCCTCCGCGTCGCCCATCGTCAGGGTTGCCGCCCGGGTGCTGGTCCCGGTGTCGGACTTCGGCTTGGCAGCCGTGGAGGTGCGCCCCCCGGGGGGGCCGAACGACAGCTGGCCTGAGCCCGCACCCGGCGTGATCGTGAGGGTGTTCGTCCCGAGCGAACTCAGCGTGTCCGAGACCGACTGGCTCGCCCCCTTGCCCACCGCGATCAGGATGATCACGGCGGCAACGCCGATCATCACCCCGAGCATCGTCAGGGCGGAACGGGACTTGTTCGCGGTCACTCCGCGCCAGGCGAACTTGGCGCTCTCTGCGACGTTCATGCCACCACCGCCCGGCTGCCGACGCGCCATCTCGGCGGCGGTGCATCCACGGGCGTGGTCCGCTCGTCGAAGACGATCCGGCCGTCCAGCATGCGCAGCACCCGCTTGGCGTGCGCCGCCACCTCCGCCTCGTGCGTGATGACGACGACGGTGCGCCCCGCCGCCGACAGTTGGTCGAACAACTCCAGGACGTCGTCGGTGCTGTGCGAGTCGAGGGCACCCGTCGGTTCGTCGGCCAACAGCAGCACCGGACCTGTCACCATGGCGCGGGCGATGGCCACACGCTGCTGCTGGCCACCCGACAGTTGAGCCGGAGTGTGACCCGTCCGCTCGGCCAGCCCGACCGTCTCAAGGGCCGCCAGCGCCCGCCTGCGGCGCTCACCCATCGGCACCCCGGCATAGGCCAGGGGCAGTTCGACGTTCGACAGCGCGCTGGTGCGCGCGATGAGGTTGAAGTTCTGGAACACGAACCCGATCTTCTTGTTGCGGATCCTGGACTGCTGCTGGTCGCTGAGGAGGCCCACGTCGATGCCGTCGAGACGGTAGCGGCCCTGCGTCGGGACGTCGAGGCAGCCGATGATGTTCATCAGTGTCGACTTGCCGGAGCCGGACGCACCCATGATGGCGACGTAGTCGCCCTTGGCAACTCGCAGCGAGACTCCGTCGACGGCGCGGATCATCGCCTCGCCCTCGCCGTAGGTCTTGTAGACATCGCGCAGGTCGATCACGGGCTTGGCCTGCTTGACGGCGCCCCTTGCGGGGGACTCCGCGACTTGGGCGCTCATGACGTCGCCGTCGCGCTGGGGCTCCCCTGGAGCGTGCTGCTGGTGGTTGCCGTGCTGGTCGTGCTCGACAGCAGGATCTCGTCACCCTCGGACAACCCGGACAGGATCTGGGTGCCGGTCGTGCCCACGAGCCCCGTGGTCACGTCGACCCTCACCAGGCTGTCGCCGGAGATCTTCGTCACGTAGGTCGTGGACCCGTCCTTCCCGATCGCGCTGGTGGGGACGAAGAGCACGTTCTCGAGGGTGCCGGTGATGATGGTGAGGCCGGCGGTCTGCCCGACCCTGACCCCGGCCGCCGGAGAGTCCAGTGACACCGTCGTCGTGTACTGGACGACGTTGTTGCTCACCGTGCTCTGCACATCGACGGAGATCACCTTCCCCTTCATCTCGACGCCCGAGGCGGGCAGGGTGACCCGCACCGGCTGCCCCGCCTTCACCGACGTGGCGTCGGCCTCGGCGATGGCGGCACTCACCGTCATCCCGTCCGGATCGACGAGCGTGACCAGCCCCGACGCTCCGCCCGCGGTGCTGCCGCCGGTTGCCCCGGCCGATGCGCCCGACGACTGGCCGACCACCGCGCCCACCGCGCCGATCACGCCGCCGAAGGGCGCCCGGAGCACCGTCTCCTCCACCGCTGCCATGGCCTGGTCGACCGCCAGCTGCGCGGAGGCGACCTGCGCCTCGGCCGACTGCACCTGGCCCTCCTTCGGGCCCTGCTGGCTCACCTTCACATTCGCGCGCTGCTGCGCCAGCGCCTTGCTCGCCGAGTCACGGGCGCCCTGCTGGGCGGTCACGCTCTGCTGGGCCTGGGTGACGGCGCTGTCGCGGGTCCGCTTCGCCTGCGCCAGCGCCGACTGCGCCGACGACAGCGCGGCCTGATCGGCCGTGAGCTGCCCCTTGGCCGCATCGATCTGGTTCTGGAGGTCGGTGACCGCCTGGGTGTCCGCGGGATCCGTGGCCGCCAGCACCTCCTCCAGGTCCGCGATCTGCTGCTCCACGTCAGCGACGGCGGCGGCCGCACCGTCGGAGGCGCTCTGGGCCGCGGCCACGATCTCGGCCTGCTGCCTGGTCACAAGCGCCAGGCTCTCCTTCGCCGAGGACAGCGAGTTCTCGGCATTCTTCAGGCTCTGCTCGGCCGACGCGATCCCGGCGGCGTCCGCCGACCTCTCCGCACTCGTCCGGCCCTGCGTCGCCGTCGTCATCGATGCCTGCGCCGACTCCAGCTGGATCCGGGCGGAGTCGAGCTTGTCCTGCGCGGCTGTGTCGTCGACGCGCACCAGCGGGTCGCCCTCCGCGACCTGCTGCCCCACCGTGACGTAGACCTCCTCCACGGTGCCGCCCGTCCCCTGCATCTGGAGGGACGCCGTCCGGCCGCTCACGATGTTGCCGCTGGCCGTCACCGTCGCCTCCAGCTCACCGCGGACCACCTTCGTGGTCGTCAGGCCCGCCGTTGCACTCTTCCCGGGACTCAGCAACAGTACGACGCCCACGACGCCGACCCCCAGCAAGATGACTGCCAGAGCCACGTTCACCCAGATGCGCCGCCGACCCGCGGGCCTACCAGTTTTCGCATTCACGCATCCCAGACTGTCCCGGACACATGAGAGGACTCTGCCTGTTCCATGACAGTTCGGTGAGAACCGGGATCGCCCGGCGGCATGGCCACCACCATCCGGGCCATCGATCCCATCATCAGGGCGTGCGTGAGCTGGCGCCAGGGGGTGAGCCCGTCCAGAGCGCCCCGGTCAGCGCGCCCTCGGCCTGAAGAACCGTTATACGCACTTATATGGCGTTCGCTGTATAAGTTGATGTAGTCTGTTGACATGGAGGGAATCCTGTACTCGCCGGGCGCCGGGCGGATGCCGCCGGAGTTGACGGGGCGAACCGCCCAGCTCGCGGCCTGGGACATCATGCTGAACAACGTCGCAGCCGAGGGTCGTCGCGCCTCGGAGGACTGGCTGCTGCTGGGTCAGCGCGGGGTGGGCAAGACGGTGCTCCTGACCGCCATGGCGGAGCGCGCCCGCGACGTCGGGTATCAGGTGTTGGCGTTCCAGGCAGTGGTCGGGGGCGTGGGTCTCGTCGACTCGCTGCGGGCCCAGGCGGGCGAGTTGACCGCCCACGGCGCATACTGGTCCCGGCTCGTGGCCTGGCTGGGCGAGGCGACGATCGGCGTCGGTGGCGTGTCCGCCACCATCCGACCGCCCGAGGCTCCGTCGCCGGGCAAGGACCCGACCGTCATGGCGCGACAGTTGGCCGGCGTCGCCGACGCCATCCGCGGGAAACACCCGAGCGGGGGGTTGCTGATCACGCTTGACGAGATCCAGGTCGCCGCCGGCGCGGACCTGGCGCTGCTGGCGGCGGTGCTGCAGCAGGCGAGCATCCAGTGCGGCGCCAGTCCGCTGATCTTCGCGGCCTGTGGCCTGCCCACGACGATGACCGTCCTGGCGCAGGCGGGCGTTACCCACCCCGACCGGCTGTTCCGGACCGAGGTCATTCCCCAGCGGCTCAGCCCGGAGGCGGCGACGCAGGCGCTCGTCGGCCCCGCCCTGGACCGGGAGGTGGTCTGGGAACCGGCGGCCGTACGGCGGGTCCTGGACTTCACACTTGGATATCCCGCCCACCTCCAACTCGTCGCGGCCATGACTTGGGAGCTGGCGCCGGGGCCGTCGACGATCCACGAGGCCGACGCCACCCGCGGGGTGCGCGCCGCCGCCGAACGGCTGGAGACGAGCACGCTGGAACCCCGGTGGGATCAGCTGACCGACCGCGAGCGGGAGTACCTCGCCGCCGTCGCGCTGCTCGGCCCGACGGCGACGACGCCGGTCGTCTCCAAGCTCCTCGGCGGCACCACGGCGTCGTTCGCACCCGTCCGCGACCGGCTGCTCAAGGCGGGGGACCTCGTCTCCACGGGACGCGGCCGGATCGCGGTCGCGTCGCCGGTCTTCGGGGAGTACGTCCTGATGCGCTACCCCGACGCCGTCGCCGCAGCCGCCGTCGAGCTCACAACCTTGGACGAGATGCGCCGACACCGACCCGGTAAGCCCCCGCAGCTGTCGGGATAGGACCTGCCCCGGCTCGGCCGACGCATCCCTTCGACCCCCGTCACCGAACTCCCACCGAACTCTCACCGAACTCTCATCCGCCCGGACCATCCTGACAGGATGGACGACGTGAGGCACGACGTGGGGCGCGACCCGAGGGGCGAGGTGGGCGGGGGCGCCCACATCCTCGTCGTCGACGACGAGCCCTTCATCGTCGAGATGCTCATGATGAGCCTGCGCTATCTGGGCTACTCCGTCTACGGGGCGGCGACGGGGGCGGAGGCACTGGCAGCCATCGGCGCAACCCCTCCCGACCTCATCATCCTCGACGTGATGCTGCCCGACATGACCGGCTTCGACCTGCTCCGGGACCTGCGCCGCACCAGCGACGCGCCGGTGCTGTACCTGACCGCCAGGGATTCGGTCGAGGACCGGATCCGCGGTCTGACGCTCGGCGCGGACGACTATGTCACGAAACCCTTCAGCCTCGAGGAGGTGGCCGCACGGGTCGCGGCGATCCTGCGCCGGACCCAGCCCGAGCGGGAGCGGCTCCCCGACCAGGACCTGCTGCGCTACGCCGATCTCGCCATGGACGAGGACGGGCACGAGGTGTGGCGCGGTGACACGCCGATCAGCCTCTCCCCCACCGAGTTCGCGTTGCTGCGGTTCCTGCTGCGCAACGCCGGCAGGGTCATGTCGCGCGCCCAGATCCTCGAACACGTCTGGCACTACGACTTCAACGGCGAGGGCACCGTCGTCGACTCCTACATCCGCTACCTGAGACGCAAGGTCGACGTCTTCCCACCGCCGCTCATCGAGACGGTCCGCGGCGTGGGCTACACGCTGCGGCTGCCCAAGGAACGTCGATGAGACGGCTGTCGCTGCGCGGCAGGCTGGTCCTCGGCGTCGTGATGCTGACGGCGTTGGGGCTGCTGCTCACCAACGTCGCAGTCTTCGCGCTGTTCAGGTCGTTCGAGATGGAACAGGTGGACGGGCAGCTCGTGATCCCCGGCGACGCCGGCGCGTCCACCCAGATCAGCGGCTGGCTGAGCCAGGTCTGCGGCCAGCCGGGCACCGCCCAGCCGACGCAGATTCAGATGCCCACGAGCTATGCAGTGGCGATCGTCGACGACGCCGGGGTCGTGAAGTGCAGCCTGCCCGATTCGGCAGCGAGCGACCTCCGGGCCACCCTCGGCTCGGCCGCGCTGGCCGACGCCGCCGCGACCGGGACAATCATCACCCTCCGGCCCGAACACGGCCCGCCGACCTGGCGAGCGCGGGTGATCGCGATCGACGGCGGGTACGCCGTGCTCGCGCGGAGCCTGGCCGACGTCACCGTCGCCCTGGGGCGACTGGCCAGCCTCAGCCTGACCGTGAGCATCGTCATCCTCGCCGCCACCACGCTCATCGGGTTCCTCGTGGTCCGCATCGGGCTGCGGCCGTTGACGAGGATCCAGCAGACCGCCGAGGAGATCGCCGCGGGCGACATGTCGCTGCGCGTCGACGAGGCGCCCGCACGCACCGAGGTGGGCAGGCTCGGCAGGTCGTTCAACACCATGCTGGCCCGGATCGAGCAGGCGTTCGCGGAGCGCGACCGCACGGAGGAACGGCTCCGGCGCTTCGTGGCCGACGCCGGGCACGAGCTGCGCACTCCCCTGTCCACGATCCGCGGCCACGCCGAACTGCTCCGGACCGGGGTCGCCTCGACGCCGTCGGATGTGGACCGGGCTGTGGGCCGGATCGAGTCGGAGTCGGTCAGGATGACGCGCCTCGTCGACGACCTCCTTCTCCTGGCCAGGTTGGACGCCGCCATGCCGCTCGAGTCGCGGCAGGTCGACCTCCTGAGCGTCGCCGTCGACGCCGTGGCCGACACCCGGGCCCGCGCTCCCGAGCGCAGCATCACCGTCCAGAACCCTGTCGGGTCGCCCTGGGACGACGAGCCGCCCACGGTCCTGGGCGACGACGCGCGGCTGCAGCAGGTGGTGGCCAACCTGCTTGGCAACGCCGTCCAGCACACGCCGGACGGCACCCCGATCGAGGTCGAGGTGGGGGTCCGGGACAAGATGGCGCGATTGAACGTCGTTGACCACGGCCCGGGCCTGCAGGCAGGCAACGAGCAGCGCGCCTTCGAACGCTTCTTCCGGGAGGACCCGGGCCGCAGCCGAGCCCAGGGCGGCGCCGGCCTCGGGCTCGCCATCGCCTGGTCACTCGTGGACCGGCAGGGCGGCACCCTGACCTACCGTCCGACCCCGGGCGGCGGCGCCACCTTCGAGGTGGCGCTTCCGGTCACCGAGGGTTGAGGACCCTCATCCGAGTTTCACGGAACCGACATCCCGCACTCAGGTGATACACAGCAACCCCACATGGTCCGTTGGAACGATGTCGCCATGTCCAGCGCATTACTCGACCGACCGGCGACCCGCCCCTCGGCCAACCGGCCGGCCCGCGGCGCGCTGCAGGAGCACTACCGGCGGCGGACAGGCTCCCGGAACCTCCGCGCCGACCTCCTGGAGACACTCGGCTGGGTGAGCATGGCCGCGTCGGTCGCGCTGTACCTCGCAGGCGGCGTGGTCGGCTCGTTCGCGAGCATCGGCGACGCCCTGGTCACCGTCGGCATCCTGGCCGGCCTGACCGCCACCAACGCGATGCTGCTGATGCTCCTGCTCGCGGCCCGCGTCGACTTCATCGACCGCACGCTCGGCCAGCCGCGCGTCATGGCTCTGCACGCCAGGCTGGGCGACTGGGTGGTCATCGGCCTCGGCATCCACGGGGCCTTCCTGCTCACCGGGTACGCCTTGCGTGACCAGACGTCGCTGCTTGCCGAGTTCACCACTTTGTGGGGCACCACGGGCGACTTCGCCCTGGCCCTGCTCGCCATGGCGCTGCTGCTCGCCGTCGTCGTGTCGTCGATCACGGCCGCCCGTCGTCACCTCCCCTACGAGGTGTGGCACGTCATCCACCTGCTCAGCTACCTGGCCGTCGCAGTCTCCATCCCCCACATGTTCTCCATGGGCAGCATCATCACCCTCGACACGTGGCAGGGCTGGTACTGGACGGGGCTCCTGATCGTCACCGGCGTCTCGCTGCTGTCCTTCCGGTTCCTGCTGCCGCTGCTGAACACGCTCAGGCACGATGTGCGGGTGACGCGTGTGGTTCCCGTCGGGCGCGACGCGTACTCGATCGAGTTCGGCGGCCACCGTCTCGACGATCTCGGCGTGAAGGCCGGGCAGTACCTGCACTGGCGCTTCCTCACCCCCCGCCTGTGGTGGCACCAGCACCCGTTCTCGGTGTCGGCGGCCCCGACCGATTCCACCCTGCGGATCACCGTCCGCATCCTCGGCAAGGGCACAGCGGCGCTCGCCGGGGTCAGGCCGGGCACCCGGGTCGCGATCGAGGGCCCCTACGGCACCTTCAGCGACGACGCCAGGACCATGGAAACCGTCGCCCTGATCGGCGCCGGCGCGGGCATCGGGCCCATCAGGGCCATCCTGGAGGACACCGGCATCGTGCCGGGCAGGGCGACGGTGATCCTGCGAGCCTCGCGCCCAGACGAGTTCTACCTGGTGGACGAGATCGCCGAACTCTGCCACCTGAGGGGCGCCCGCCTCATCACGCTCGCCGGCCACCGCGCCGAGGGGCGCTGGGTCCCCGCCGGCCACGCCCAATGGTTCCTGCACCACTTCGTCCCCGACCTGACAAGCACCGACGTCTTCGTCTGCGGCCCCGCGGGCTTCACGACCGCCGTCGTCGACGAGGCACTGTCCCTCGGCGTCCCCGGGTCCCAGATCCACGACGAGAGGTTCGACTGGTGAGTGCAGGATCGCGCACTCCCCCGGACCTCGTCCCGACCCCGCCACCGGTCACAGGCGGGCGCCCCGCCACCCACACCCCGACCCGAAACGAGAGGCTCAAGTAGTGAGCACCAGATCCAAGGCCGCCGCCGTCCTCGCCTCCACCGGAGTGCTGGTCATCGGCTGGCAACTCGGCACCGCCAATGGCCAGACCGTGGCCTCCGCCCCGGTCGCCGGCACCGCGACCACACCCACCACTACGACGACCACACCGTCGCAGACCAGCTCCGGGAGTTCGACCGGTTCGAGCGGCTCCACCAGTCCGAGCAGCTCGACCGGGTCGACCAGTTCGGCCGCAGGAGCCTACAAGGACGGCACCTACACCGGCCAGACGGCATCCGAGCACTACGGCACCGTCACCGTGACCGTCACCATCTCGGGCGGAAAGGTCACCGACGCCACCGCACAGACCACGATCCGGGAACAGCGGTCCCAGCACTTCATCGACAGAGCCGTGCCGGTGCTGCGCGAGGCGATCATCGCGGCAAACAGCGCGAAGGTGAACACCGTCAGCGGCTCCACCTTCACCTCCGAGGCCTACCTGACCTCGCTGCAGTCGGCACTGGACCAGGCCACGGCATGAACCACGCCCTCCACGCTGCCGGCACCACCTCGGGCGACCCCAGCCCCACCCCCCACCTCCCGGCCACGGCATGAACCACGTCTTCCACGCCATGGGAACCGCCGTCAGTCTCGCGGGCGACGTCACGGCGGCTGCCGCCGACGAGGTCGCGGCTGCGTTCGAGGCGCTTGAGGAGCGGTTCAGCCTGTACAGGGAGTGGTCGGAGGCATCACAGGTGGCGCGAGGCGAACTGGACCTCGGCGAGGCATCGCCGGAGTTCCGGGCGACCCACGAACTGGCGGTCTCCTGGCAGCAGCAGACGTCGGGGGCGTTCACCGCGCGAAGGCCCGACGGCACCGTCGACCTGAACGGGGTCGTGAAGGCGCTCGCCATCCGGCGGGCCGGCGACATCCTCGACGCCGACGGCTCTGAGCACTGGTGCGTGAACGCGGGCGGGGACATCCTGACGCGCACGGGTCCCGGCCGCGAGCCGTGGACGGCGGGCATCGTCGATCCATTCGACCGTGCGCAATTGCTGACCCAGTTCGGTCTCGGCGAGTCGCTGCCCGCCATCGCGACGTCCGGTACCGCCGAGCGCGGGGAACACGTCTGGCGGACGCCGGGCTCCGCCAAGGGCGACCCCTTCGTGCAGGTGAGCGTTGCGGCGCCGGACATCATCACCGCGGACGTGCTGGCGACGGCGATCCTGTCCGGCGGCGCCTGGACGTTGCAGCTGGCCACCAGCACGTGGCCGGTCGAGGTCATCACGGTCAGCCAATCGGGGGCGCTACGCGCCACGGCCGCGTTCCACCGGGCGGCGTAACCGTCGCCCGTCTCGACCATCTGGACCCCCAGCCCCCGCTGGTCGAGTGTCGGCGCGAGGAACGAGCCCGCCCCCCGCTGGTTGAGTGTCGGCGCGCGGAACGAGCCCGCCCCCCCGCTGGTTGAGCCAGCGAGCGCCAGCGAGCGACGGTCGAAACCTCCCGCAGGTGCGCGGTAACTACCGCCCCGGTCTCGACCGTCGTGCCAGGCTCATCCCTCACCAGGCACTGGCTCGACCAACGAAACCCCCCGTCCGCTGATCGAGTAGCCGACGAGGACTTGTACTGACTAGTAGCGCGCGGAACGAGCCCGCCCCCCCGCTGGTTGAGCCAGCGAGCGCCAGCGAGCGACGGTCGAAACCTCCCGCAGGTGCGCGGGAACTACCGCCCCGGTCTCGACCGTCGTGCCAGGCTCATCCCTCACCAGGCACTGGCTCGACCAACGGAACCGCGAGCCGGACGGCCGTCGCACCCTACCGGGGCCGGGCGCGGGCTCCCGCGTCCTGTCGGTGGGGTGTGGCAGCCTTGGGGGCGTGAGATGGCTCATCGCTCTTTTCCCCGGCCTGCTGCTCGGCATCGGTACCGCACTGACCGACGGTGCCGTCCGGGACCTGCAGGCTCCCGGAGCCTGGCTGGTCGCGTCGACGGTGCTGAACGCGACCACCCTGCTCGCGGCCCTGGCGGTCTTCGCCGGGTGGACGTTGCGACGGCTGGTGTCGGCAGCGATCGGTGCGGTGCTGTCCCTGGGGCTGGTCGTCGGCGGATACGTCGGATACAACGCACTCATCGCCGACAGGTACGACCTCCATCTGGCCGTCCTCGGGAGCAACCTCGGGCTCGGCCTCGGCGGCATCGCCGTCGCGGGCGCCGCACTGGGCATCGTCGGGGCATTGATGCGGCAGCCCGGCCTCGTCGGTTTCCTGGCAGCGATGGTGTTGCCGCTCGTCGGCCTCGCGGAGGTGTTCTGGCGGATGGGGTTGAGGCCGGAGTCGTTCACCGCCAATCCCTGGCTTGCCTCGGCCCAGGCGGCGATCGCGTTGGGCGCGATCGCCAGCGGTGTCGGCGCCGGTTACGGCGTCCGACGCTGATCGCAGAGTCCGTCGCGGCGGCCGGTCGCCCGTTCAGCGTGCCGTCGCCCGGAAACCCTTCAGCCGAAGGCTGTTCACCACGACGAAGACGCTGGAGAAGGCCATGGCGGCGCCGGCGATCATCGGCGTCAGCAGGCCGAGCGCAGCGATCGGGATAGCCGCCACGTTGTACACGAACGCCCAGACGAGGTTGGACTTGATGGTCCTGTCCGTGGCGCGGGACAGCCGGACGGCGTCGACGACGGACATCAGGTCGTCGCGCATCAGAGTGATGTCGCTGGCGGCGATGGCCGCGTCGGTGCCCTTGCCCATGGCGATGCCGAGGTCGGCCGTCGCGAGGGCCGCGGCGTCGTTCACGCCGTCGCCGACCATCGCGACGTTGCGACCGGAGGCCTGCAGGTCCGCGATCGCCTTGGCCTTGCCCTGCGGCAGGACGCCGGCGCGGACGTCGAGGATGCCGACCTTGGCGGCCACGGCCTCGGCGGCGGCCTGGTTGTCGCCGGTCAGCAGTACGGGCCGAAGGCCGAGTGCGGCCAGCTTCGCGACGGCGTCGGCGGCATTGGGCTTGAGCTCGTCGCCGACGACTATGCGGCCGAGGTAGCGGCCACCGAGTTCGACCAGCACCTCGCTGCCGACGACGCCGCCGTCGGAGGCGGGTGCGCCTGTCACCAACGAGGACGAACCGACGCGCGCCAACTCGGCGCCCCGCCCAGCCACGGTCACGAGCGCCTCGACGCCGCGGCCGGCGACGGCGTGGAAGTCGGCGGCCGTGGCCGCCACGTCGATGCCGGCGGCCCGCTCGACGACGGCGCGTGCGATCGGGTGCTCGGACCCGGCCTCCACCGCGGCGGCGACGGCCAGCAGTTCGGCCTCCTCGACGCCGTCGGCGGGCTCGATCGCCAGCACGCCCATGTGGCCGGTTGTGAGGGTGCCGGTCTTGTCCAGCACGATCGTGTCGATCCGGTTGGCTTTCTCAAGCGACTGTGCGCCACGGATGATCGTTCCGAGCTGCGCGCCGCGACCCGTGCCGACCAGCAGAGCCGACGGCGTCGCCAGGCCCAGCGCGCAGGGGCAGGCGATGATCAGGACGGCGATCCCTGCGGTCAGCGCGAACGTCAGGCCCGAGCCGAGCAGCCAGTGCAGCAGGAACGTGACCGCCGCGGTCCCGATCACCGCGGGCACGAACCAGGAGGTCACCTTGTCGGCGATCCGCTGGGCGTTGGACTTGCTGGTCTGCGCCTCCTCCACCAGCTTGGCGATCTGGGCGAGCTGCGTGCGTGCGCCGACCGCGGTGGCGCGCACCACGAGAAGCCCCGTGGTGTTCAGGGAGCCGCCGACGACGCGACTGCCCGCCTCCACCTCAACC
The DNA here is from genome assembly GCA_039811745.1 of Arachnia sp. GTDB lineage: Bacteria > Actinomycetota > Actinomycetes > Propionibacteriales > Propionibacteriaceae > Arachnia. The sequence goes on along the minus strand of JBDHZH010000005.1, from coordinate 58,028 downwards.
GGCAGCGACTCGCCGGTGATGATGGAGGCGTCCACCGCGGAGCGGCCCTCGACGACCTCGCCGTCGGCCGGCACCTTGCCGCCCGGCCGCACCACGAGCAGGTCACCGACCGCCAGTCGGTCCGCCGGGACCGTGACCTCGGCGCCGTCGCGCAGCACCACGGCCTCCTTGGCGCCGACGGCCATCAGCGCCCGAACCGCCGCCCCGGCCTCCCTCTTGGACCGCGCCTCGATCCACCTGCCGAGCAGCAGGAACGCGATGATCGCGGCCGCCGCCTCGAAGTAGATGTTGGACATCGGGTCGACGTGGCTCAGGTCGAGCGTGAACTCGTGGCGCATCCCGATGTGGCCCGCCGTCCCGAACAGCATCGCGACCACCGACCACCCGAACGCCGCGAGGGTGCCCATGGAGACCAGCGTGTCCATCGTCGTCGTGCCGTGGCGCAGGTTGTTCCACGTGGCGACGTGGAACGCCCGGCCGCACCAGAACACGATCACCGCGGTCAGCAAGAGCAGCACCCACTGCCAGCCGGGGAACTGCAGCGCCGGCACCATCGAGACCGCCACCACCGGCACGGCAAGCGCGAACGCCAGCAGCACCCGGGGACGCAGGACGTCCGCGTGGTCGACGGCGGGAGCCTCGGGCGTCGCCTCATGGGCGCCGTAGCCTGCCGCCTCGACCGCGGCGACCAGGTCGGCCACCGTGACGAACCTCGGCGCCTGCACCACGGCCTTCTCGGTGGCGTAGTTCACCGACGCGACGACGCCCCCCACCTTGTTGAGGCGCTTCTCGATCCGGTTCGCGCAGGACGCGCAGGTCATCCCCTCGATGTCGAGGACGATCTCCGTCCCTGCCTCTTCGGCCAAGCCCACCGGGCTGCTCATGGGTTCTCCTGGATTCTCGTTGTTGCGGTTGTTGCGTTCCCGCGTTCCCCGGGGTTCCGCTGGTCGAGTAGTGCCCCGCGAGGGACGAGCCGGGCACGTGTCGAGACCCCGGCCAAGTCCTCGTGGACCCTCACCGGATCTCGACACGGCCGCTCGTTCCTCGCGGCCTACTCGATCAGCGGAGGGGGGGTCCCGCCGGCCGGGGTTCCGCTGGTCGAGCCAGTGCCCGGCGACGAAGGAGCCCGGCACGACGGTCGAGACCCGGGCCAAGTCCCCGTGGACCCTCACCGGATCTCGACACGGCCGCTCGTTCCCTTCGACCATGCTTCGCTCGTTCCTCGCTCGCAGCTCAGGGACCGCCTCGTCGGCTACTCGATCAGCGGAAGGGGGGTCCCGCCGGCCGGGGTTCCGCTGGTCGAGTAGTGCCCCGCGACGAAGGAGCCGGGCACGTGTCGAGACCCCGACCAAGTCCCCGGGAACGTTCACCAGATCTCGACACGCCTCCTCGTTCCTCGTCGGCTACTCGATCAGCGGATGGGGGCACCTCGTCGGCTACTCGATCAGCGTCGGTTGGGTTCCGCCGGTCGAGACCATCGGCGCCCGCGCGGGGAGCCGGCCTCAGGCGGGGGTGACGACGTACTCGCCAGCCTCGGCGACTGCGTCCTTGATGAGGTCGAAGGCGATGGGCGCGTCGGAGGTGACGGTCATGGAGCCGGTGGCGAGGTCGACGTTCACTGCGCTGACGCCGGTCACGGCGGAGACCTCCTCGGTGACATGGTGGACGCAGTTGCCGCAGGTCATGCCGGTGACGGTGTAGTTGGTGGTTGCCATGATGGTTCCTCTCCTGGACTGGGGCCGGCCGGGCGACCGGTGCAACAAACACTATACCCCCCGGGGGTATGTGGACAACAAGGGGGCACCGCTTCTCCACAGGCGAGTCAGGGCATGTGGATACCGGCCCGGCAGCGGACAGGGAGGCATTTCCGCGGCGACGAGCACCGGAACGGCCGCAAATCGGCCCGAACACACGCCGAACGCCCCACTCGGGCCCCTTTATAACAATTCGGTAACGACACGCCGAAGGATGCGTCGACGGCTCTCCACAGGGCCTGATCGGCCGATCCACCACTTTCCACAGCCCATCCACAACCTTGGAAACAGGTACCCGACCGTCGATTCCACAGGCCGACGACGAAACTGTCGGACCTCCGGGGTAGACCTGAGGCATGCGAATGAGGGTGCACTAGCCTTATCGCGTCGATCGGCCGGATGCCGCCCGGCACCGGGGATGACAGGGGGAGGAACATGTCCGCGCAGCAGGTCGCAGGCGGGTCGGTGAGCCACATCAACGGCGCCCACGGCGAACTCGACCGCACCCCGCCGCAGGACCTGGCCGCGGAGCAGAGCGTGCTCGGCGCCATGATGATGAGCAAGGACGCCATCGCCGACGTCGTCGAGGTGCTCCGCGGCATCGACTTCTACCGCCCCAACCACGAGGCCATCTACGACGCCATCCTCAACCTGTACGGGAGGGGCGAGCCGGCCGACCCGATCACCGTCGCAGGCGAGCTCGGCAAGGCGGGCGAGCTGAACCGCATCGGCGGCCCGGTCTACCTGCACGACCTGCTGGCGTCGGTGTCCATCGCCGCGAACGCGTCCTACTACGCGGAGCTGGTGCGCGAGAAGGCGGTGCTGCGTCGGCTGGTCAACGCCTCCATCCGGATCGCGCAACTCGGATACATGGGCCAGGGCGACGTCGACCGGATCGTCGACGAGGCCCAGCAAACGCTGTTCGAGGTCACCGAGAACAAGTCGTCGGAGGACTACAAGAGCCTGCGCGAACTCATGGAGCCGACGTTCGACGAGATGGAGGCCATCGAGAACTCCGGCGACGGCGTGGCCGGGGTCCCCACGGGGTTCATCGAGCTCGACCGCATGACCAACGGCCTCCACCCCGGGCAGATGATCATCGTGGCCGCGAGGCCGGGCGTCGGGAAGTCGACGTTCGCGCTGGACGTGTGCCGGTCCGCGGCCATCGCCAACGACATGGCGGCCGCCTTCTTCTCGCTGGAGATGAGCCGCACCGAGATCGTGATGAAGATCCTGAGCGCGGAGGCGTCGGTGCCGCTGAAGAAGATCCGCACCGGCAAGATGGACGAGCAGGACTGGCAGCGCGTCACCAACAAGTCTGTGGTGCTGGGCGAGAAGCCGCTGTTCATCGACGACTCCCCCAACCTGACGATGATGGAGATCCGGGCGAAGGCTCGTCGTCTGAAGCAGCGTCACAACCTGCAGCTGATCTGCATCGACTACATCCAGCTGATGACCTCGGGCAAGAAGGTGGAGTCCAGGCAGCTGGAGGTGTCCGAGTTCTCGCGCCAGATCAAGCTCCTGGCCAAGGAACTGGAGATCCCGGTGATCGCGCTCAGCCAGCTCAGCCGGAACACCGAGCAGCGCAAGGACGGCATCCCCGCGCTGTCCGACCTGCGCGAGTCCGGGTCGCTGGAGCAGGACGCCGACATCGTGATCATGCTGCACCGCCCCGAGATGTACACGCAGAACCCCACCGACGAGGAGCGCGGACTCGCCGCCTTCCACATCCCGAAGCACCGAAACGGCGAGACCGGCAAGATCGACGCCCTGTTCCAGGGCCACTACTCGCGCTTCGCCAACGCCCCGTTCTGAACGGTGGCCGCGTCGGACGCGCCGGAGGGGGCCCGGTTTCAGCGAGACTTCAGGAACGGTTCAGGTGGGTCGCGGACAATGGGGGCATGCACGAGACGGCTCCGGCAGGCCAGAACGACGTCGCCGAGGACGGGCACGGCCCCAACCGGACCCGGACCAGGCCGCGGCGCCTGCCCATCTGGCTCATCCCGGCAGCAGTCCTCGTGGCCTCGCTGCTGGCGTTCCTCGCCCTCGCTGACGGCGTCCAGGAGCGCGGAGACCTGTCGGCCTACGACCCGGCGATCACCGCCGACGCCATGGAGGTCCGAAACCAGGTCCTCACCGGATTCGCAAGGCTCTTCACGTTCCTCGGCAACGTCGAGACGGTTGCAGCGCTCGCCCTGGGGATGATCGTCTGGATCCTGTGGCGCCGCCGCAACTGGCAACCGGCCGCGATCGTGGCGGGCGCCGTCGGGCTGGGAGCGGTCCTGACTGTGACGCTGAAGCAGGTCTTCGGCCGGGCCCGCCCGCCCGCCGCAGACCAACTCGGCGCCTTCGACCCGGAGTTCGCCTTCCCGAGCGGCCACACGCTCAACGCCACCATCCTCTACGGCCTGATCGCGGCCCTGGTCGTCCTGGGTTCGCGGCGGCGTGCGGTGCGCATCGCGGCCGTCGTCGGCTGGCTCGGGTTGAGCCTCGCGGTCGCAGTCAGCCGGGTCTACCTCGGCTACCACTGGGCCACCGACGTGCTCGCAGGCTTCGTGATCGGCGTCGCCGTCCTCTCCGTCGCAGCGCTGGCGGCAATGGCCCTCGGGATCGACGGGCGCAGGAAGGGTCACCACGAGGAGGGGTCGGCGTGAGGGTCCTGCTGGTGGAGGACGAGACGGCGCTCGCCAACTCGATCCGCCAGGGACTGATGGACGAGGGCATGGTGGTCGACGTCGCCCACGACGGAATCACCGGGCAGTTGCTCGCCACCGAATTCCCCTACGACGTGATCGTCCTCGACATCATGCTGCCGGGCAGGAACGGCTACGACGTGCTGGAGAACCTGCGCAGGCACGGCGTGTGGTCGCCGGTGCTGATGCTGACCGCCAAGGACGGCGAGTACGACGAGACCGACGCCTTCGACCTCGGCGCGGACGACTACCTGACCAAGCCGTTCCACTTCATCGTGCTCGTTGCCAGGATCCGCGCCCTCGCCCGTCGCGGTGCCCCCGAGCGTCCCGTGTGCCTGCAGGTCGGCGGGCTGGAACTGGATCCCGTTCGACGCGAGGTGACCCTCGGCGGCGAGCGGATCGACCTGACGGCCAAGCAGTTCACCGTGCTGCACTTCCTGATGCAGCACCCCGACGAGGTCCTCTCCAAGGCCGACATCATGGACAACGTCTGGGGCATGGACTTCGACGGCAGCGACAACATCGTCGAGGTCTACATCCGCAACCTGCGCAAGAAGATCGACATCCCGTTCGGGCGCGAGTCCATCGTCACGCTGCGAGGTGCCGGCTATCAGCTCCGCCCAGTCGGCGCACCCAGATCCCCGGGCAGGTCCCCGACCTGAGGGGGCGCGGCGTTCAGCGCTCCGGCCTGATCGGCAACGTCAGCGTGAACCGGCAGTCCCCGTCCTCCGTCTCCCCGGCCGCGACGCCGCCCCCGTGTGCCTTGGCGAGGGTGGCGGCGATGGGCAGGCCGAGTCCGCTGCCACCGTGGTCGCGGGCACGGGCCTCGTCGAGACGGGTGAAACGGCCGAACACGGCCTCCCGCTGCCCCGCCGGCACCGGTTCCCCGGCGTTGTCGACGCGCACCTCGACCCAGCCCGGGAGCCGCTGCACCATCGTCACCGCCACCCAGCCGGTCGAGTGTCTGAGTGCGTTGTCGGTCAGGTTGCGGAGGATCTGCGCCAGCCGGTCGGGGTCGCCGTCGACCTGAACCGGGATGATGTCGGCATGCACCGGCACCCTTGCGATCGATCGCAGCCGCCTGACCTCGGCGTCGACGACGTCGTCGAGGTCGACCTCCTGGCGACGGATCACCAGCCCGCGGTCGTCCGCCTTGGTCAGGACCAGCAGGTCGGCGACCAGGCCCCCGAGGCGCTCAACCTCACCCAGCGCAACCACCCTGTCAAGGACCGCCTCGCCGCCGCGGCCGGCGTGTGAGGTCTCGATCATCGCCTGCAGGGTGGCCAGCGGGCTCCGTAGTTCGTGCGAGGCGTCCGACACGAACTGGCGCATCGCCGAATCCGAGCGGGCGAGGCGGTCCAGCATGCCGTTCATGGTGTCGGCCAGTCTCGCGATCTCGTCACGCGAAGGCGGCACGGTGACACGTTCCGGTGACCGCGCCTCGGAGATCGCGGCCACCTCTGCGGTGATCCGCTCCACCGGCCGCAGCGCCGACGCCAGGACCCTGGCCATGATGAGCAGGACCAGCGCGGTCAGCACCACCGCGCCGGCCGCCAGCAGCGCCGTCGACGTGGCGACCGTGCCAAGAGCCACGTCCAGCGGGGAGGCCACGACGACGACGTAGGTGGCATCCTCCGGGGAACGGATGCCGCGGACGACCAGCACGTGCGGGTCGGCCTCGCCTGCCACGCCGTCGACCCGCTGGACCGTCTCGACCCCCTCACCGGCACGCAGAGTGGTCAGGGGCGTCGCCTCGGCCCCGCCGGAGCGGGCGACCACCGTGCCGTCGGCGGCGACGACCTGCAGCCTGGCGCCCTGGGCCGGGATGCCCTGGAGTGCCTCCGTCGCCGAAGCCTCGTCGGTGGCGATCACGGCCGCCACCTGGGCCGCCTGGGCGCGCGCGTTGTTCTCCACGTCGTTGGTGACGACGGTGCGCAGGAGTATCGCGAACGCTCCGATGCCGACGACGAACACGACCACGAGCGCGCCGCCCGCCGCAGCCAGCACGCGGCGCCTCAGTGACCAGCCGGCCAACCCCCCGCGCCTCCCGGACGACTCCTTCACGCCTCCAATCGTCCCAGAGCCGCAACCCCCGGACCAGCGTCCAGCGCCGCAGGACTTCAGCCCCGGTGGGAATGGCCCGCCCACATCCCGAATCCCCCGGACTGTCAACGATTCGTCGCACAGCATCTCTTCAAGTGTCAATTGTGGGCAGATTCACATATGATCGCCTCCATGATGAGGACTCCACACCCTCCCCCCGACTGGGCAACGCTGTTCGCGGAGATCAATCCCGACCCTGACCTGCTGTTGCGGGCGGTGCGGGCCGGGCGGGAGGCCGACGACTACCTGTCCTGGGACAGGCTCCGTCGGCACACCCTACCCTCGGGGCTCACTGCGAAGCAGTGGTGGTTCGGAGTCAAGTTCAGCCGACGCCAGCAGTACCGCGCGCTTCCACTGCGCGACGCCCACGGGGAACCGTTCGTCTACGCCCTGCCGGATGCGATGCTGGCCGGGCTCGATGAGGTCACCCGCTCCACGGGGGGTGTCGTGTCGGCACCGGAACTCGTCGTGAATCCGGCGACGCGCGACCGCTTCTTGATCAACTCCTTCATGGAGGAGTCCATCACTTCCTCGCAGCTCGAAGGAGCGGCAACCAGCCGGTTGGTCGCCCGCGAGATGCTTCGAAGCGGCCGAGCCCCCCACACCCTGGGGGAACGCATGATCTTGAACAACTACCGCGCGATGCAGTTCGTCCGAGAGCACGCCACCAGGGAGCTCACGCCGGCGCTGATCTGCGAACTGCACGAGATCGTGACGCGCGGCACGCTCCGCGACCCGTCGGAGGCGGGACGGATGCAACTTCCGGGCGAAGAACGGGTCGGCGTCTGGAGTGTGGCCGATGACGAACTGGTCCACCAGCCCCCACCTGCGGAGCAGCTGCCGACTCGGATGGCCGAACTCTGCCGGTTCGCCAACGGCGAGTCCGGGGAACGCTGGCTGCATCCGGCACTCAGGGCAATCGTCACCCACTTCATGGTGGGCTACGACCACTACTTCGCCGACGGCAACGGCCGGACCGCCCGGCTGCTGTTCTACTGGGTTGCGCTCAGGAACAATCTGTGGCTGATGGAGTTCGTCCCCATCTCGCGACTCCTGAAGGACGCACCCGCCCAGTACGCCCGCTCCTATCTCGACACGGAGCAGGACGACAACGACCTGACGTACTTCGCCCTGCACCAGTTGAACGTGATCCGACGTGCGGTCGGCGACTTCACCGAATACCTGGATCGCAAGACCAGAGAAGTGCATGAAGCCAAGAACCTGCTGCCAGGGTTGGCCCTCAACCACCGGCAGGTCTCAATCCTGGAGGGCATGCTGCGAGGCCGAACACATCGAGTGACCGTTCGGTCGCATGCCACCAGCCATGGCATCACGCTCGCCACCGCACGTGGCGACCTGCGGCGCCTCGAGGCAGACGGCCTTCTCGTCTCCACCAGAGAAGGACGAACCGACACCTGGCGGCCTGTGACCACACTGGCAGAAGCACTGCAGGATCTGTCAATCCCACACTGATTGACACATGACTATCAGTTGAGAGTCAGGGCCGCCGGCCGGCAACGAGGGCATCACGACGCGGCTCGGCCGGGCCGTCCGAGCCGTGACTGGAGGTCCCGGCAGGCTGCTAATGTTCGAGGGCAACGGGTCGACGACGCCCCCTGCAAGCCACAGCCGCACGCGCGAATCGAGGGCATCTTGACCGACACAACACCACGGCCGGGCACTGCCCGGCTCCTGCGGCTGGGGCGGATCAGCTGGGCCGCACTCGGCGTCGTGGCACTGGTCGTCGTCGTCTCGATGGCGCTGGGCGCGATCAGCGGCATCCTCGTCCCGCTGATCATCGCCTGCATCCTCGGGGCGCTGCTCGAACCCTTCGTGCTATGGCTGGAGAGGCGCGGCCTCAGCAAGGTGCTCGCCAGCGTCACCGGGCTGCTGGTGGCGCTCCTGGCGGCGATCGGTATCGGGTTCATCGTCGTGCGCGGTTTCCTCGGGGAGTTGCCGCAGATCGGCAGGCAGCTGACTGCCGGCTGGGACTCGCTGGTGGCGTGGGGCAAGGGCCTGGACCTCGACGCCTTCTGGCTGGAGCGCATCCGGGAGAACGTGGAACGGTATGTGCCCGAGGTCGGCAGGGGCGTCCTCGGCGTGGTCTCCGGCACGTTCTCAGGCGCCCTGGCGTTCGGGCTCGGCACCTTCTTCGCGGTGTTCTTCCTGTTCTTCGTGCTCCGGGACCTGCGGCTGTTCCCCGCCTGGGTGGCGCGCATCGCGTCGGTGGACGAGGGGCTGGCCGAGGAGATCGCCGACGTCGTGAAGGGGTCGCTGCGCGGCTACTTCAAGGGCATCGCCATCACCGCGGTGGTGACCGCGCCCATCTTCATGGTCCCGCTGCTGCTCCTGGGGCTGCCGCTGGCCGTCCCCATCTTCATCCTGTACTTCGCGTTGTCGTTCATCCCGTTCCTGGGGGCCTGGATCACCGGCGCGTTCGTGGTGCTGATCGCGTTCGGGTCCGGGGGCGCCCCGGCGGCACTGATCATGGCGATCACCTTCCTCGTCTCGAACGGCACCATCCAGAGCGCCGTCAGCTCGTGGGCGCTCGGCTCCGCCCTGCGCATCCACCCGGTCGTGGTGCTGCTGTCCACGCTGATCGGCGGCACCGCCGCCGGCCTGCTAGGCATGGTGCTGGCTGCCCCTCTGGTGGCGTCGCTCATCAGGTCGAAGATGGTGCTCGACGTTCGGAAGGCTGCGGCCGCCGTCGCGCTGGAATAGGCTTCTTGCCACCCGGCCGCCGCGTCGGCTGTCACCCTGGAAGAGGACAAAATGCGCACCATCACGAACCCCGTCGGCGACGAACTGCGCTCCGCGTTGCAGTCGTGGCAGGGACGGATCACGGCCGAGTTCGGCGACGACGCCGGCGAACGTTTCGAACGCATGATGCTCGACACGTGGACCACGACGATGTCCCGCAACGGCGAGGGCATCTTCGTCATCACCGGCGACATCCCCGCCATGTGGCTGCGGGACTCGTCCGCCCAGGTGCTGCCGTTCCTGCGGCTGGCCGACGTGCCGCAGGTGGCCGACGTGCTCCGTCGCCTGGTGCTGGAGCAGTGGCGCTGCATCGCGCTGGACCCCTACACCAACGCCTTCAACGCCTCCGACACCGGCGCCCACTACGTCGACGAGCCCGGCCTGCACCCGGGCGTGTGGGAGCGCAAGTACGAGATCGACTCGCTCGGCTTCCCCGTGCAGCTCGCCCACCAGCTGTGGCAGGCCACCGGCGACGCGTCGCACCTGACCGAGGCCGTCCACGAGGGCTGCCGCGCCATCGTCGACCTGTGGACCCTCGAACAGGACCACTTCGGCCGCTCCTCCTACATCCACATCCGGGAGTCCGAGCCCTGGGACACGCTTGGCACAGACGGCCGCGGCACCCCCGTCGCAGTCACCGGCATGACGTGGAGCGGCTTCCGGCCCTCCGACGACGCCTGCACATACGGCTACAACATCCCCGCCCAGCTGATGGCCGTCATGGCGCTGCGGATCATCGGCGAGTTCGCCGATCATTGGGGCGACGAGACCCTGGCCGCCGACGCGGCTCGGCTGGCGGGCGAGATCTCGGCCGGCGTGGATGGGTACGGGATGGCCGACGGCAGGTTCGCCTACGAGGTGGACGGGCTCGGCAACCAGTTGCTCATGGACGATGCGAACATGCCGTCGCTGCTGTCGCTGCCGCTGAACAGCGACGTCGCCGTCGACGACCCCCGCTACGTGGCCACCCGGGCATGGGTGCTGAGCGCGGACAACCCCTACTACTACTCCGGCGAGTTCGCCTCCGGCGTCGGCAGCCCCCACACCCCGCCCGGCTACATCTGGCACATCGGGCTTGCGGTCCGGGGCCTCACCGGCACCCCCGAGGAGGGCCGCGCCTGCCTGGAGACCATCCTCGCCACCGACGGCGGCACCGGATGGACCCACGAGGGTTTCGACCCCGACGACCCCACCCAGTTCACGCGCGCCTGGTTCAGCTGGTCCAACTCGATGGCCTGCGAGCTGATGATGCACCTGACGGCGGCCTGAGGACCGTCTGAGGGTCGCCTGAGCGGGACCCTGTTCCGGGTCCTTGGTGACAGGACTCCACGAGAGGGGCCATTCCTGCACGATCGTGCAGGATCAGGCCAACTTCTGGAGTCCTGTCACCAGGGTTGCCTCAGAGGGTCGCCGCGAACGGGTCCCTGTCCTCGGGGACCAGCGGGATCTCGCCGACGGTGCTCGCGACGTCGATGAAGCCGGGCGCTGCGACCGCCTCCTCGATCGCGATGAGAGTGTCCAGCACGTGCAGGCCGACGTCGCCTGAGGCGATGTGGGTTCCCCCCGAACGGACGGCCCGGGCCATGTCGAGCGCGCCGAGCCCCCGGCCCGCCAGCACGCCGACGCTCGGCAGCGCCGTCCACTCCTGCTCCCCGGAGGCGCCGGGGCCGCGCGTGATGCGGACATCGCCGCCGAACGTGTTCGGGTCGGGGATGACGATCGTGCCCTCGGTTCCGGTGATCTCCACGACGCCCGACCTTGTCAGGGGCGAATCGAAGCTGAAGACGCTTTGGGCGACCGGGCCGCGCTCGAATCTCATCACGGCCTGCACCAGCGTCGGCACCTCCACCGGGAACACGGTCCCGGCACGCTCCCCCACCTGGATGGTGCGCTGCTCGCGACCCTTCAGCCCGACCGCGGCGACGCCCGCCACCGGGCCGAGCGTGTGTACGAGGGCCGTGACGTAGTAGGGGCCCATGTCCATGACAGGGCCGGCGCCGCGGGCGAACAGGAACTCCGGATCCGGGTGGAAGGTGTCGGGACCGATGTATGCCATGGAGGTCTGGGCCGCCAGCGGCACGCCGATGTCGCCGCGCTGGATCGCGCGTCTGGCCGTCTGCAGGCCGGGGCCGAGGACGGTGTCCGGGGCGACGCCCAGCCGCACCCCCGCCTCGGCCGCGGCCCGGACGAGATCGGCGGCCTCTGCACGGTTGACCCCGAGCGGCTTCTCGCTCCACACGTGCCTGCCAGCGGCGATGACGGCGGACGAAACCTCGTGGTGGACGGCCGGGATCGTGAGGTTCAGCACGAGCTCGACCCTGGGGTGGGCCAGAACATCTGCGGCGGTGCCCCACTCGGCGACGCCGTACTTGGCCGCCTGGGCCTTCGCGCGCTCCGGCACGAGGTCGCCGACGATGACGACGTCGACGTCGGGGAACGACGTCAGGTTCTGCAGGTACTGGTCGCTGATCATCCCCGCGCCGATGATGCCGACGCCCATGGGCCCGCTCATGCGCGGACCCCATTCGCGAGCAGAAACTCGGCGCTCTCACCGACGGCACCGAACAGATCGCCGGCGAACTCGTCGAACTCGACGACGGCGTACTCGAGGTGCGGCGGGACCGCAAGCAGGGCCGGCATGTCGAGGTCGCCCTTGCCGGCGGGGCGCTGATCTAGGGTGACCTTCTCCTTGGTGTCGGGGTGGAACGGGTCGGCGCCGATGATGCCGTCCTTGGCATGCAGCAGCCGCACACGGTCGCCGAGCCCACCCAGCAGGGATGCGACGTCCTGGCGTCCGATGGCTGCCCAGAACACGTCGACCTCCAGCACCACGCGCTCGTCCAGCAGGCCGGCGAAGTACGCGAGCGCGGGGACGCCGTCGATCGAGTGATGGAACTCGTGGGAGTGGTTGTGGTAGCCGAGCCGGATGCCGCGGGCTGCCGCGACGTCGGCGTAGGAGTTGAGCAGCTCGGCCGTGCGGGCGATGTCATCGCGGCCGGCCCACTTGGTCGGCGGCACGAACGGGTCGATCAGGATCTCGACGCCCAGCGTCGCGGCCTCATCCAGGACGTGCTCGATGGTGGGGACGTCGACCACTGCCGAGTCGGGCGTGAGCTGGTCGGACAGGAAGCTGGCATGCGCGCTGGGCACGCGCAGCCCGGCGGCGTCGTGGGCCGCCCTGAGCTCGGCGGCCCGGCCGACGAAGCCGAACGCCTCGACGTTGCGAAAGCCGAGCCCGGCAACCTTCTCGAGGGTGCCGGGGAGGTCGGCCGCGAGCGCGTCGCGGACGGTGTAGAGCTGTAGCGAGAGCTGTGCGTTCGTCATGTGTCCTCTTCTTCGAGTTCTTCGAGTTGGCCGGAGCCAATCCCCGACCAGTGGTCGGGATTCATTCTATACCCAAACCCGACCCGCGGTAGAGTTTGGGTATGGAGACCTCCCTGCAGCCGCAGACACGCGGGCCCTACGCGAAGTCCGAGCAGTTCCGGCTGGACGTCCTCGACGCCGCGCTGCGGATACTGGCCGAGCGCGGCTTCGACGCCACGACACTGCAACTGATCGCAGACGAGGTCGGCCGCTCCAAGGCCGGCCTGCTGCACCACTTCGGTTCGCGGGACGTCCTCATGCAGGCCATCGTCGAGCACCGCGACGCGGTCAACCACAAACTGTTCCCGGCCGGCCCGGGCCTGGAGGCGTCGGTGCGGCTGGTCGAGCACAACGCGACCGTCCCGGGGCTCGTCGCCCTGTTCGCGGTCACCTCGGCGCTGGCCGCCGTCGACCCGGAACCGACCGGGCGCCGCGACTTCTTCCAGGAGCGCTACGCGCGCACCCGCGACGGCTTCACCCGCAAGTTGACGGCCGCACAGGCGGCCGGAGCCATCCGTGCCGACCAGCACCCGGAGGTCCTCGCCACGCTGTTCATCGCGGCCATGGACGGCCTCCAGATCCAGTGGCTCCTCGACCCGGCCATCGACATGGCCGCCCACCTCCGGACGATGGTCACCCTGCTGGAACCCTGCCGACCTCCGAGCTGACAGGCACGCCTCACGCCGAGGACCGCTCCGAACCGACTTGGTCGAGGTCTCGACACGTGCCCAACCAACGGAACACCACATCCGCTGATCGAGTAGCCGACGAGGAACGAGGCGGCGTGTCGAGATCCGGTGAGGGTCCGCGGGGACCTGGCCCAGGTCTCGACACGTGCCCGGCTCCTTCGTCGCGGGGCACTACTCGACCAGCGGAAATACGAGCCGCCGGCTCGACCAGCGGGACCCCCCATCCGCTGATCGAGTAGCCGACGAGGAACGAGGCGGCGTGTCGAGATCCGGTGAGGGTCCGCGGGGACCTGGCCCAGGTCTCGACACGTGCCCGGCTCCTTCGTCGCGGGGCACTACTCGACCAGCGGAAATACGAGCCGCCGGCTCGACCAGCGGGACCCCCCATCCGCTGATCGAGTAGGCCGCGAGGGACGAGCGGCCGTGTCGAGATCCGGTGACAGTCCACAGGGACTTGGCCGAGGTCTCGACACGTGCCCGGCTCGTCGCTCGCCGGGCACTACTCGACCAGCGAAATTAGGGCACTACTCGACCAGCGGGACCACAGCTCCTTCGTCGCGGGGCACTACTCGACCAGCGGGGCTACAGTTCCAGCACGAACTCCACGCCGGGGTCCTCCGCGTCGGTGGCGACCCTGATCAGGTGGCGGCCGGGGACGGGGACACGCGCCTGGGCGGCGTCGTCCCAACGGCGGAGCTGGTCGGGGCCGACCAGGAAACTGGCGCGAGACTCGCCGCCGGCAGGAACCGGGATGCGCCGCACCCCAACCAGCTCCCAGGCCCGCTCGCCGACGGACTGCGCATAGACCTGGGCGACGTGGACGCCGTCGCGGTCGCCGGGATTGATGACGGTGATCGCCAGGTCCAGCCCGCCGCCCGGCAGCGCCTCGGAGGTGACCGTCGCCTCTGTCCGTGCGTAGCCGAGGCCGAACCCGAACGGGAACAGGGCGCCGTGCTCGAGGACGGCGGCCGATCGGTAGCCGAACGGGCCCTCGGCGTCGTAGTCGAGCCGTTCCGGCGACACGCCGGGCGCGACGGCGCCGGGCAGGTGGTCGCGGCTCCTCGGGAACGTCAGGGGAAGCCTGCCGCCGGGTTCGGCGTCGCCGAACAGGACGGCGGCCAGCGCGGTGCCGTAGCCCTCGCCCGGGTACCAGACCTGGAGGACCGCACCCACATCGTGCAGCCAAGGCATCTCAACCGCGCCGGGGGTGTTCAACACCACGACGGTGCGCGGGTTGACCGCGGCGACGCGCCGGATCAAGTCATTCTGGTCGCTGGGCAGGACGAGTGAGTCCCTGTTCATGCCCTCACCGGAGGCGGCCGTCGCGAACACGACGGCCACGTCGCACGATCCCGCAGCGGCTACGGCGTCGTCGATCAGGCCGTCGGGTGGCTGCCAGCCGAGTCGGATGGTGGGGCCGACCCCCAACGGTGGGATGGCGATCGCGGGGCCGGGCTCGAACTCGATCGTGAGTTCCCGCGCAACGCCGGCCTCGAGCGCCACGACCGCCTGCATCGGGTAGTGGGGGCCGGAGATGAACTGCTCCATCTCGCGGGCACCGGCCAGGACCGGTTCTCCGTCGAGGAACAGCCGCGCCTCGCCGCCGAACGTCAGGCTCAGGCGGTGGTCCCCGGAGGTCTGCGACATGAGCCGAGTGCGCCAGCGGAGCGGCCAGCGCTCCCCAGGGCGGAACGGGTCCAGCGCGTGGTCGACTCGTTCCAGCGTCTCCGTCCAGCGCTTCTCGCCGTCGGTGAACTCGACCAGCACGCCCTGCCCCGACCCGTCGGGCAGGGTGAACGCCTCAGCGGGCACAACCGGAAGCGGGACGTCGCCGAGGCTGCCCTGCGAGACGACGAGGTCGGCCGCCTCCCCCAGCCGGGCGCGCAGGCCAGCGAGCGGCGTCACGGCGCGGGCCGGGTCGATTGTCACCGAAGCCGCCCCACCGCCGACGAAGAACGCGTCCCGACCGCTCGGGCCGATGATGGCGATGCTGACCGAGGGCACCAGGGGCAGGAGGCCCTCGTTCCGCAGCAGCACCGTGCCCGCGATCGCGGACCGCACCGCCAGCGCGTGGTGTTCCGGCGACGTCGCCTGCTGCCGTTCCGGCAGTGGGTCGTCCACCAGGCCCGAGCCGATCATGGCGCGTGCGACGTTGCCGACGAGTTCCCTGACCCGCCCCTCCCCCAGCTCCCGGACCATCTGCTCCGTGCGACCTCCGGGGCCTCCGAGGGCTCCGAGGTCGAGGCCGGCCGCCAAGGCCTTGCCGGGATCGCGGACGGCATGGATGAAGTCGGGACAGTAGAAGCCCCGCCAGCCCCATTGTCGCCTCGGGATGCCGAGCAGGTCGGTTCGTTGGCAGGCGTACTCACCGTTCAGGCGGTTGTAGGAACCCATCATCGACCACGCCCCGGCCCCCGCCGCCGCCTCGAAGGGGCGCAGATGGACGTCGTGGAGGGTCGCAGGCGATGCCACCACGTCGACGGCGTCCCCGCGGGCCGACTCCGGGCCGTGCCCTGTGCGCCTGCGCTCGGTCGTGTAGGCGGCGAAGTGCTTCACCTGCGCCACGACGTGGCTGGCCTGCAGGCCCGAGACGTGCGCCGCGCCGATGAGCCCGGAAAGACACGGGTCCTCCCCGAACGCCTCCGGAACGCGCCCTCCGCAGGGGTCCCTCGCAAGGTCGAGCGTCGGGCCGAGCACGACGGTGAAGCCCGCCCGCCTGGCTTCGGCCCCCACGGCCGCGCCGTACTCACGCGCCAGACCGGCGTCGAACGAGGCGGCCAGGGCGATCCCTGCCGGGAACGCGGTGGCGTCCGGAACGTCGCGCAGGCCGGTGCCGGCGTCGACGTACTCGGGCGCGGGGAGGCCGCGGGAGGTGAGCGGCTCGAAGTCGCCCAGGAGAACCCCGACGGCCTCGTCGAACGACAGGGAACCGACCAGTGCCTCGGTGCGCTCCTCCAGGACCGCGCCCTCCTCCCGCCAGAGCGGCTCAGTCACGTCCCGCCGCCCCGCCACGGCTGCCGTTCAGCGTCTCCAGTTCCTTCAGAACGAGGCTCCTGACCCTAGGGGAGACGAGGCTGAAGGTGTCGCCCAGCGTCTGTCCGGGCACCCAGCGTGTACGACGGCGGAAGTCGTCGGCGACGACGTCGCTCACCGAGGCGAACCCCGAGAGCACCGCCGCATACGCCTCCGGGTCGTCGATGATGTCGGACAGCGGCGTCCCCGCCCCGATCCGGCCGGACGGTGCGGGCGGCGTCGGGTCGTCGAAGGTGAACGTGTGCACACCCGACCCGACGACGTGCTCGTCCGCCCCCGGCAGGTCGACCACCGCGTCGGAGTTCGGCGGGATCGTCGCGGAGACGACGATGCGTCCCCCGTCGCGCTCCCAGCCCACCTCGATGGGCCCGTAGGGGCCGTCATGCCTTGCCCGGGCCCGGTCCAGGCCGGGGATCGGGCGCGGCGCGACCCGTACTCGGGCATAACCGGGCGCATCCGCCGCGAGCCCGGCGACGACCCGGTGCAGCCAGTCGGCGACCGCACCCAGTGCGTAGTGGTTGAAGGAGGTCATCTCGCCGGGGTTGATGGTGCCATCGGGCAACATCGAGTCCCAGCGCTCCCAGATGGTCGTTGCACCCATCGTCACGGAGTACAGCCAGGACGGGCACTCCGTCTGCAGGAGCATGCGCGCCGCCTGGTCCAGGTGCCCGGTGCGGGTGAGCGCGTCGGTCACGAGCGGGGTACCGACGAAGCCGGTGCTGATGAGGTAGCCGTCGCGGCGGACAAGCCACGAGAGGCGGTCCCCGAGCCGCGCCGCCAGGTCTTGGTCGGCGATGCCGAACTCGATCGCCAATGCATAGGCGGTCTGGGCATCGGAGACGATTCGGCCGGCCGGGGTGACGTAGGCGTCCAGCCATGCCCGGCGCACAAGTTCCGCCTCCCGCCTGTAGTGGACGGCGTCGTCGACGTGGCCCAGCAGTTCGGCGGCGGCGGCGAGCAGCCTCGCCGACCGGAAGACGTAGGCGGTGGCGACGAGGTCGCGGTCGGTCTTGCCCGCAGCGGGGTCGTCGGAGGGTGCGTCCGGATCCACCCAATCGCCCCACTGGTAGCTGCCCTCCCAGAGGTGCCGTTCGCCGGCCAGCCCCAGCACCAGGTCGGTCCAGGCCTTCGCCGAAGGGTACTGGCGTGCCAGGACACCGAGGTCGCCGAAGCGTTCGTGCAGCACCGAGGGCACGACGGTGGCGGCATCTCCCCACGCGGCGGTCGGTACGCGGCCCGAGGCGAGCACGTCCGGCACGACGAACGGCACGCCGCCGCCCGCCGCCTCCTGCTCGAGCGCCAGGTCCACCAGCCACGAGGCGAGGAACGCATCGCAGTCATGCAGGAAGGAGGCGGTGGGCGCGAAGATCTGGATGTCCCCGGTCCAGCCGAGGCGCTCGTCGCGCTGCGGGCAGTCGGTGGGCAGATACAGGAAGTTGCCCCTCATGCCCCACAGGACGTTCTCGTGGAGCCGGTTGACCATCTCGTCGGAGCACTCGAACCAGCCCGTGCGCCGCATGTCGGAACCGACGACCTCCGCGACGACGTCGGCCGGGTCCAGGTCGCCCGGCCAGCCGGTGACCTCGGCGTAGCGGAAGCCATGGAACGTGAACTGCGGCGCCCAAGTCTCCTCCCCCGCCCCGGTCAGTGTGTAGGTGTCGGTGGCCCGCGCGACGCGAAGCGGCCGGACTCCCAGCTCACCGGTCTCCAGCACCTCGGCGTGGCGCAGCGTCACGACCTGCCCGGCCTCGCCGCGGACCCTGATACGCAGACGGCCGACGAGGTTCTGCCCGAAGTCGAGCAGCGTCGCGCCAGACGGTGAGGTGATCACCTGCCGCACCGGCACCTTCTGCACGACGCGCACCGACGGCGACGTCCGGGGTCCCGGAACCGGGCCGGCCTCGCGCACTGCGGCTGACTGCCAGCCCGAGTCGTCGAAGCCGGGCTCACTCCAGCCGGGCTGCAGGCGACGGGCGTCGTATGCCTCCCCGGCGTAGATGCCGGCGGAGAGCCACGGCCCCTCGGTGGTCGCCAGCCACGTGTCGTCGGTGGCGACCCACTCGGAGCTGCCGTCGGCGTACTCCAGCAGCAGCTGGGCCGCGAAGGCAGGCTGGCTGCCGTAGAACGGTGCGGCCTGGCCCTGGAAACCGTAGGACTCGGTGTACCAGGCACCGGTCAGGGCCACGCCGATGGCGTTGCGTCCCGGCCGGAGCGCGGCGGTGACGTCGGTGGTCTCGTGGACGAGACGCCACTGGTAGGGCGTCCAACCGGGCTTGAGGATCTGGTCGTCCACCTCGACGCCGTTCACCTGCGCCTGGTAGGCGCCGTGCGCGGTCGCGTACCAGGTCGCCCGGACAAGCCCTGCTGCGACATCGAACTCACGACGCAACTGGACCGGCTGAGCGGGACGGTCCGAGGAGGCCGCCCCGACGAAGTCCGCCTCCCACTCGCCGTCGGCGAGGAAGGTCGCGGTGAACCGTGCAGGCTCGCCCCATTCCGACCAGCCGTCGTCGTCGCGCACACGGACCCGGACGGTGCCCGACTGTCTTGCGACGAGGTCGCCGAACGGCCAGTCGACCAGGACGGAGGCCGCACCCTCCAGTGAGGCGACGGATGATCGGCCGCCGTCCAGGACCAACTCCACCTCGGCGGAACGTTGCCGCCAGGCGGGGACGTTGGTGGTCGTGGTCCAGGACAGGCGGGGGCGGGCAATGGGGACGGCTCCCGCCTCCAGGCCGTATTCGAGGCGCGGGGCAGCGACGAGGGGGGACATGGGTGTTGCCTTTCGGTGCTTGCGGTCAGCCCTTGACCGCGCCGGCGGTCATGCCGGAGACGATCTGGCGCTGGAATATCAGATACATGATCAGCATGGGGATGGAGATGACCAGGATGTTCGCGAACAACAGGTTGTACTGCGTGACGAACTGACTCTTGAAGTTGAACAGGGTCAGCTGCACGGTGGCGTTCTGGTCGCCGGGAAGGAAGTAGAGCGGGTTCTGGAAATCGTTGAACACGAAGATGGACTGCACGACCACGATCGTGACGATCACCGAGCGCAGCAGCGGGAAGATGACCCGGAAGAACAGGCTGACCGGTCCCGCGCCGTCCACGATTGCCGCCTCGTCCAGTTCCCTGGGGATGGACGAGATGAACGCCCGCATGGTGAGGATCGTGAACGACAACCCGAACGCGATCTCGATGAGGATCAGACCGAGCAGCGTCTTGAAGAGATGCAGTTCCTGCATCACCCAGATCGTCGGGACGACGGCGGGCGGGATGATGAGCCCTGCCAGCACGAGCCCGTTGATCCAGGGATTCAGGCGGCTCCTCCGCCGCGACAGCACGTAGGCGATCATGGCGCCCAGCACCACCATGCCGAAGACGCTTGCCACGGTCAGGATCGTGGAGTTGATGAACGCGATGATCAGCATGAAGTCGCGGGCCCGGAACACCTGCACGATGTTGTCCCAGAGCACGAACTGCGTGGGCCAGGAGAACTCGAGCCTGGCGGCCTCGGGGGCCGTCTTGGACGCCATCAGGACGACGAAGGCGAAGGGCACCAGGAACACCACAGAGGTGACGACGACGCCGATGATGCCCGTCAGCCACCGGGTGCGATGTCGCATCTCGTTCACAGCGCGGTCTCCTTCGAGTTCAGCCAGCGGGAAAGGGGATAGATGATGGCGGTCACGACGATGAACAAGATGACGTTGCCAGCCGTCGACAGGCCGTAGAAGCCGGCCTGGTACTGCTTGTAGATGACCGAGGCGATCACGTCCGAGGCGAAACCGGGGCCGCCCTGGGTGGTGGTCCAGATCAGGTCGAAACTGCGCAGGCCGCCGATGAGCGACAGGATGATGACCGTCGAGGTCGCTGGGAACGAAAGCGGCAGGATGACGTTTCGGAACACCTGCCAGGAACTGGCGCCGTCGACACGGGCCGCCTCGAAGTACTCGCTCGGGATCGCCGCGATGCCCGCGATGTAGATGAGGGTGGCCAGACCGAGACCCTTCCACACGTCGATGGCGGCCACGGTGAGCAGCGCGATATCCGGATTGGTGAGCCAACCCGGGCCGTCGCCGCCGAGAATGGCCGTCCATGCCTTGTTGACGACGCCGTGGAACGGGTCGAGCAGCACCTGGAACGTCAGGCCCACACCCACCGCACTCAGGAGCACGGGGAAGAAGGTGACCGAGCGCAGGTAGCCGCGTGCGATGATCGGCGCCGACAGCACGACGGCCAGCGCCATGCCGAGGATGACCTTCGAGATGGAGGTGACGAAGCCGTAGATCAGCGTGTTCTTCAGGGACCCGATCAGGCCTGGCTCCTGGAAGAACATCACGAAGTTCTCGAACCCGATGAATTGGGCCTCGAACAGCGTCCAGCGGGTGAATGCGAAGTAGAAGGAGATCACGGTCGGAACCATGAACAACACGAAGTAGATGATGCCGCCGGGGATGTGGAACCACAGGGGGTATGTGCGGTCGACGTGCGAGACGCGGCGCCCGGGGCGACCGGGGCGACCGGCCAGGCTCTCGGGTCTGGGTGCGTCGATGGCGCTGGAGGGATTGCTCATTTCAGTCCTGGATGTCCGGGGAGCGTTCGGGGAAGGTGGGGGCCGTCATCGGACGGCCCCCACGAGCCTCCTCAGCTCACCAGCCCTTGAGCCCGAGTTGCTGGGCCTGCTTCTTGACGTCCTCGTCGTAGCGCTTGGCGCCATCTGCTGCGGACGTGATGCCGGAACCGACCTCGACGGTGATCTTCTCGAGGTTCGGGCCCTTGACCGGGGACAGGAACTCGAGCGCGGGGCTGATGTTGCCGTCGGTGAAGAACTTCTGCAGGTCGTTCACCGCGGCAGGCAGCCCGTCGGGCAGCTTGCTGCCCTTGATCATGTAGGGGCCGGTCGGCGTCATGGCCTTGCTCTGCGCGTCGCAGGCCTCGGGCGTGGCGATGAACGCGAAGAACTTCTTGGCCGCCTCCAGCTTGGCGCCGGTGGTGGTGCTCGGGATGTAGATGGCGGCCGGGGTCCACACCGTCAGGCCGTACTTCGCGGCATCGTCACCGGGCTGCGCAAAGAAGCCGATGTTGTCAGCGGCGTCCGGGGAGAGCCCGAGGTATGCCGTGATGGCGAACGTCAGCATCGGGTAATGCGCACCCTTGCCGTCGACCAGCTGCTGGAGCCCCTGCGGCATCTGGGCGGAGGCGAAGTCCTTGTTCATGTAGCCGGCGTCGTGGACCTCCTGCAAGCGCTGGAAGCCCTTGATGGCGGGCTCGTCGACGTACTTCGCCTGGTTGGCGGTGTACTTCTCGGCCCAGTCCGGCTGGACGGCCAGGACGTTGTGGAAGTCGGCCAGCACGAACAGCTGCGACGTCCAGGTGTCGGCATAGGTCTGGATGACGGGGTCGATCCCAGCCGCCTTGATCTTTGCGTTGTTGTCCATGAACTGGGCCCACGTCTTGGGGATCTCCAGCCCGAGGTCGGCGTACACCTTCTTGTTGTAGAGGATGCCGCCCGCCATGGCCTGCCCGAACGGGACGCCGTACACGTCCTTGCCGCTTGTGACGGCGGTCTGGAAGGTCTCCTGGACGGCGCCGAGGAACGACTCCCCCGTGATCGGCACCATGTTCTTGGCCGGGTCGAGCGCGGCCATGAGTGAGCCCGAGTTGTACTGGAAGATGTCGGTCATCTCGCCGGTGGCGAGCCGGGTCTTGACGACGTTGTCGCCGTCGGTGCCCTGCGGGCGGGTCTCGATCTTGACGACCACGTCGCTCTGGGATGCGTTGAAGGCGTCCACGATGGCCTTGGCCGTTGTGGTCGTCTGTTCCGAGTTGTCGACGAGCAGGCTGAGGGTGGTGGCCTGGGCCGCACCGCCGCCCGGCGACGTCGTGTCGCTGCTGCCGAGCGATCCCGCCGAGCAGGCTGTGAGAGTCAGCCCTCCGAGGAGTCCTGCGGTGATGAGTGCCGTGCGGCGCTTGACGTGAAGAGTCACTTCGTTGTTCCTCCTGTTCGGAGCCATCGGTCGATGGCCTTTCCGGATGGGTTGGGTTGGATCGGGTTTGGTTGGATCGGGTTTGGTTGGATTGCGTTCAACGCTGCTTCGGCGCAGCGGAGGACCTCCGTGCGCGAAGAGTGGGGGTGAAGACCTCATGCACGGCCTCGGTGCGCCCCTGGTTGCGGGACAGGAGCAACCGCATCGCGGTTGCGCCCATGCGGGTGGCAGATTGGTCGACGCTGGTCAGCGACACGAGCGCATGCTCAGCAATGGGGGCGTCGTCGTAGCCGACGACCGAGACGTAGTGCGGCCCGAGCCCACGCTCGGCAACGGCTTGCAGCACCCCCATCGCCAACTCGTCGTGGCCTGCGAAGATGGCGGTCGGGCAGTTGTCGGAGTCGATCAGTTCGAGCGCCCGCAGGTACGCGGCCTGCTCGGTGGGGGCGATGTACTCGACGCGGGCGTTCGCGCCCAGCCCCAGCTCCCGCATCGAGGCCAGGTATCCCTCGGTGCGCAGCGCATGTGGCGCCTGGGTCAGGTTGTTCTCGGCCTCCGGCACGATCGTCAGGTGGCAGATCTCCCGGTGCCCGAGCTCGTGGAGATGCTCAACCACCAGCCGGGCGCCCAGCAGGTCGTCGTCGACGACGGTGTCATAGCCGACGGACTCGTCATGTCGGCCGATCATCACGAGGGGGATGGTTCGTGCGAGTCGCTCTAGCCACTTCGGCGCGACTGCGGGCGAGACCGCGATGATGCCGTCGACACGACGGTCCGCGAGGGCTTGGATGGCGCGCGGACCGTTGTCGTGATCCGGGCCGGCCGGGGCGATGATGAGCTGGTACGGCGTTCCCTCGACCTCGGCGCTCGCACCCCGGATCAACTTGTCGAAGAACGGGTTCTCGGTGGTCGGGACCTCCATGCCGATGGTGAAGCTGGCTCCGCGCATGGCGCGGGCGGTGGTGCTGGGGCGGTAGTCGAGCTCGTCGATCGCAGCCTGCACCTTGGAGCGCATTTGGTCGCTGACGCCGTAGGCGTTTCGGATCACCTTGGAGACGGCGGCCCTGGATACGCCGGCGGCGCGGGCGACGTCCTCGATTGTCACCGCTGTTCCTTGTGCCATCTCGCCTCCCCTGTGAATTCGTAGATTGATCTACACACAATGTAGACCGATCTACGGGGCTGAGTCAAGCAACTCTTTGTAACGGTTCAGTCACGACGGTTCCCTGCGAACCCGCGGGAGGTTCCGACGCTGGTCGAGCCGGCATGACCGACGGACGGGACCACGCGGCACGCCCGCTAGGGTGAACCCGTCAGGTCGAGTCGGCCGAGGACGGGAGGTCCCCAACATGAACCAGATCAGCATGCGCGACGTGGCATCGCTGGCGAAGGTCTCGATCGGGACTGTCTCGAACGTGCTGAACAACCCCGACCGCGTGTCACCTGCGACGAGGCAGCGCGTCGAGGCGGCGATCGAAGAGCTCGGCTGGGTGCCGAACCTGCAGGCCCGCCAGCTCCGCGCCGGGCAGGGCCGGATCATCGGGCTGGCCATGCTGGACGTCACCAACCCATTCTTCGCCGACGTCCTCCGCGGCGCCCAGTCCGCCCTGGAGAAGCGTGGCTACATCGCCACGATCGGCGACTCCGACAACTCATGGGAACGGCAGTCCGCCATCCTGCGGATCTTCCTGGAACAGCGCGTACGCGGTGTCATCCTCAGCCCCGTCGGCGACCCTGTGGCCGAGATGCGGGAACTGGCCAGGGTGGGCATCCCGACGGTGCTGGCCGACCGGACGGTCGCGGGCGTCGACGCCTGCACCGTCGGCGTCGACGACGTTGCAGGAGGGCGGCTCGCGGCCGAACACCTGATCGCGATGGGACATCGGGCGCTGGCCTTCGTGGGGGGCCCCTCCACTCTGGTCCAGGTGAGGGATCGCCGCGAGGGGGCCCAGGAGGCCGCCGAGGCCGCCGGCGCCACCCTCCTGGCCATCTCCACCACGGCCCTGGACTTCGCCGGTGGCCGGCGTGCGGCCGAGGAGTTGGCGCTGCTTCCGTCCGCCGAACGACCGACGGGCGTGTTCTGCGCCAACGACCTCGTCGCGATCGGCCTGCTCCAGGGGCTCGTGGCCAACGGCCTGCGTGTGCCCGACGACGTCGCGATCGTCGGCTACGACGACATCGACTTCGCAGCCGCGGCCGCCGTCCCCCTGTCGTCGGTTGCCCAGCCCCGCCGCGAGCTCGGCGCGGCCGCCGCCGAGCTGCTCCTCACTGAGATCGCCGACCACGACGACGCCAGGCCGCACACGCACCGCACCGTCGACTTCGCGCCGCAACTGGTCGTGCGCGCCTCCAGCGCCCGTCGATCCTGACGCCGCGCCCCACCCCGCCCCTCCCCCATCCCGGGTTTACCACCACTGCCCGGGTTCACCACCGTCGTGATGGTGGTAAACGCAGACGGTGGTGGTAAACGCGGGATGCGGGGCGCGGCCCGTCGGCCTCTTGACGCCGGCATCCGGCAGCAGTAGAGTGCACATATCGTTGAAACGGTTCAACCAATTCGAAGGGGAGCGACGATGACGTTCGACACCATCACGGACCAGCTGGCACAGCTCGTGATCGAGGTGCCCTCGTGGGCCTACGGCAACTCGGGCACCAGGTTCCGGGTCTTCGGGTCGCCCGGCACCCCGCGCGACGTCTTCGAGAAGCTGTCCGACGCGGCGGAGGTCAACAAGTACACCGGCCTGGCCCCCAAGGTCGCCCTGCACTACCCGTGGGACAAGGTCGACGACTGGCAGCGCGTGATCGACCACGCCGCCGAGGTGGGCGTCGAGCTCGGCACCTTCAACTCCAACACGTTCCAGGACGAGGACTACAAGCTCGGCAGCCTGGCCCACCACGACCCCAAGGTCCGCCAGAAGGCCATCGACCACCACCTCGAGTGCATCGACGTCATGAACCAGATCGGCTCCAGGGACCTGAAGATCTGGCTCGCCGACGGCACCAACTACCCCGGCCAGGGCGACATCCGCCGTCGCCAGGACTGGCTGGCCGACTCGCTCGCGAAGATCTACAAGGCCATCGGCCCCGAGCAGCGGCTGGTGCTGGAGTACAAGTTCTTCGAGCCGGCGTTCTACCACACCGACGTCCCGGACTGGGGCACCTCCTACGCGCACGTCTCGGCGCTCGGTGAGCGCGCGCTGGTCTGCCTCGACACCGGCCACCACGCCCCCGGCACCAACATCGAGTTCATCGTCGCGCAGCTGCTGCGCCTCGGGAAGCTCGGCGCGTTCGACTTCAACTCTCGGTTCTACGCCGACGACGACCTGATCGTCGGCGCGGCCGACCCGTTCCAGCTGTTCCGCATCCTGTGGGAGGTGCGCCGCGGCGGCGGCTTCGACCCGGCGAACGGGGTCGCGTTCATGCTCGACCAGTGCCACAACATCGAGGACAAGATCCCCGGCCAGATCCGTTCCGTCCTGAACGTGCAGGAGATGGCGGCGCGGGCTCTGCTCGTCGACGCCGACGCCCTGCAGGCGGCGCAGGAGGCGGGCGACGTGCTGGGCGCGAACGCCGTCCTCATGGACGCCTTCTACACCGACGTCCGCCCGGCCTTGGCCGATTGGCGCGCCTCCCGCGGCCTGCCGGCCGACCCGATGAAGGCGTTCGCAGATTCCGGCTACCTCGCCCGCATCGCGGAAGAGCGCGTCGGCGGCACCCAGGCCGGCTGGGGGGCATAGCCCGGTGTCGAAGTCCGTCATCGCCGTCGATCTCGGTGCCACCAGCGGTCGGGTGGTGCTCGCCACCTTCGACGACGGCCGGGTTCACCTGGCCGAGCAGCACCGGTTCTCCACCGCCGCCGTCCGCACCGCCGAGGGACTGCAGCTGGATGCGCCCGCACTGTTCGCGGAGATCCAGGCAGGGATCGGCAAGGCGATGGCGGCGGCCGGCGGCGCGGTGGCGGCCATCGGGATCGACTCGTGGGCCGTCGACTACGGCCTCGTCGACGGCGAAGGCCTGATCGGATGGCCCTTCAACTACCGCGACAACCGCACCGCCGCCGGCCGGGAGGCCGTCCAGGCGGTGGTGCCGCAACCAGAGCTGTATGCCCGGACGGGTATCCAGGACACGCCGTTCAACACCGTCAACCAGCTGGCCGACGACCTCGCCCACGGCAGGCTCGACGACGCCGAGAACTTCCTGCTCCTGCCCGACCTGCTGGGCTACTGGCTGACCGGGAGGCGGTTCGCGGAGCGCACCAACGCCTCCTCCACGGCACTGCTGGACCCGATCACCCGGGAATGGGACTGGGGCCTGATCGACAGGCTCGGCCTGCCGAGGCGGATCTTCCCCGAACTGGTCGAGCCTGGCACCGTGATCGGTCCCGTCATGGAGGGACCTGGCGTCGGGGTGCCGCTGGTGGCGGTCGGTTCGCACGACACCGCCTCGGCCGTCGTCGCGGCGCCGCTTCGGGATCTCGACGACGTGTACCTGTCGTCGGGCACGTGGTCCCTGATCGGTATGGAGTTGGACTCCCCCGTCCTCACCGCCGAGTCCCGGGCAGCCAACCTCACCAATGAGGGAGGCGTCGACGGCACCGTCCGATACCTCAAGAACGTGATGGGCCTGTGGATCCTGTCCGAGGCAGTACGCGAGTGGCGCGGCCAGGGCCTGGACGTCAGCATCCCGGATCTGGTGGCCGAGGCGGCGACCATCCAGGGGGCGCCGCGCTTCGACGCCACAGACCCTTGCCTGCTGCCGCCCGGTGACATGCTCGGGCGGGTGAAGCACCTTGTCGGAAGTGATTCACGCACGGAGGACCCGGCGTTCTTCGCGCGGTCGGTGCTGGAGTCGCTGGCCGACGCCTACGCCCGCGCCGTCGCTGAGTTGCGGCGGCTGACCGGGCGCACCCCGAAGCGGGTTGCCATCGTCGGCGGCGGCTCCAACAACAAGGTGCTCAGCCAACTCACCGCCAACCGGACGGGCCTGGAGGTCACGGCGGGCCCAGCCGAGGCCACTGCCATCGGGAATGCGCTCATCCAGGCCCGCGCCGTCGGCCTCATCACCGGCACCCTGTCAGACCTCAGAAGGATAGTCATGGCCTCAAGCGACATCACGACGTTCACCCCCGCCCCCGAGAGGCCCGGGCCGCTGCTGGCCGCACTCACGGAGCTCTCCAACGAGTTCGGCGCCGACCCGGCGTTCGTGCGCGCCGGCGGGGGCAACTCGTCCGTGAAGTCCGACGGCGTGCTCTGGATCAAGCCGAGCGGCGTCTCCATGGCCGCCCTGTCTCCCGCCGACTTCGTGCCCCTTGACCAGGACGTGCTGCTGGCCGCCTTCGACGAGCCCGACCCAGACCCGGCAGGCGACGACCCGATCGTCCAGATCGCAGTCAGGGCCAGGCTGGACGACGGCCCGCGGCGCCCGTCGGTCGAGCTGCTGTTCCATGCCTTGATCCCCGAGACGTTCGTCCTGCACACGCACCCGGTGCTGATCAACGCCGTCACCTGCAACGCAGACGGCGAGGCGATCACCGAGCGCCTGTTCGGCGACGGGATCCTGTGGGTGCCCTACGTCGACCCGGGCCTCCCACTGGCCCGCGAGATCCGGGCACGACGCCGGGCCTTCACCGCCAGGACGGGTCAGGAGCCGCCGCGCGCCACCTTCCTCGCCAACCACGGGCTGATCGTCTCGGGTGACACCATCGACGAGGTGCGCGTCGAGTCGTACCGCATCCAGGGGCGCGTGGAGGCCGCGCTGGCCGAGGCCAACGCGCCGCTGAAGACGCTGGCCGAATCGTTCCGGTCCGCACTCGGCGCCGCCCACGTCGCCGTCGACACCGGCGCCCTGGCCGCATCGTTCCCGGCCCAGCCCGACGGCGGCGCCTTCCTGACCGCGGGCCCGCTGATCCCCGACCAGATCGTCTACGCGGGTTCGTTCCCGCTGGTGCTGTCGGCAGGCGCCGACGTCGCCACCGAACTTGCCGGCTTCCGCAGCAAGTACGGCAAGGATCCCGTCGTTGCAGTGGTGCCGGGTCGTGGTGCCGCCGCAGTCGGCGACTCGGACAAGTCGGCGAGGACTGCCCTTGAGGTGTATGTCGACGCGCTGCTGGTGGCCCGCGCCGCCAACCAGTTGGGCCGCGTCCGGGCCCTCGACGCTCGCGAGTACGGCTTCATCGAGGACTGGGAGTCCGAGGCCTATCGAAAGCAGATGGCCAAGTCCTGAGGATTCCTCCTCCGCCGTTGCGGCTTGCACATACCGAGGGACCGCGTGCCCCGAGTAACACTTCCGGTGTCCGCGGTTGCCTTCGGTTTCGACTTTGTTATGAAAGTGTTATCAAGCTTGACCTTGTGACTCAATAATCATTTGACAAGGACCTTCGTTGATTCGAAACCTTGTTTACGAAGCGATCCGGAGCCGTGTCGGCATGCAAAGAAAGCGCTGCACTTTCGTTTGGTTGCGAACCACAAAACGCTGGACGAAAGGGGTTAGGCTCATTGTCTGAGCAGTTCGGACAGGGCAATATCCGGTTGGTTCGAAGGAGAACTCGGCTTGGCGACGATGGACGAGGTAGCACGGCACGAGGCGATCAGTCGATCGCTCGAGCGTGTCGGGCGCGCATCCGTCTCCGACCTCGCACGCGAGTTCGGCGTGTCAACGGTCACCATCCGCAAGGACCTGTCCGAACTGGAACGAAGAGGGCTCCTGACACGTGTCCACGGCGGGGCAACCCGCACCGCGCTCAAGGACGAGGGCTCCTTCGCCTACCGCCTCCAGGACGAGGCGGCACAGAAGCAGAACATCGCCAGGCACGCCGCACGGCTCGTGCAGAGCGGAAGCACCGTGGCGCTGGACTCGTCGTCCACCGTGCACTTCCTCGCCCACGAGCTGTTGGAGCTGCGCGATCTCGTGGTGGTCACCTACTCCATCCCCACCGCTGCCCTGTTCATGGACAAGAGCGCCGCCGCGGTCTACCTGATCGGCGGCCTCGTGCGGAGGTCGTCCCGAGCCACCGCAGGCGGTGCGGGCAGGTCAGGTTTCAGGGGACGCATCGACATCGGCTTCTTCGGCGCACACTCCGCCTCACCGGAGACCGGCCTCGGAGAGATGTCCGCCGAGGAGCTCGAGTCCAAGCAGGCCCTCGCGAAACTGTGCCGGCTCAAGTATGCGCTCGTCGACTCCTCCAAGTTCTCCGCCACCTCCCACCTCCACTGGTGGCCGATCCCCAGACTCGACGGGCTCATCACGGACTCCCCCCTGGTACCCGACGCCCTGGACCGGTGGCGTGTGCGCGTGCCAAGGATCGACTGCGGCACCGACCGGCCGGGCCGTCCCCGCGCCCCGACGGAGGTGACGCCGCTGCACGAACCAAGTAGCCGGGGAGTCCCCTCCCCAACCGACCTCCCACCAACCCCACCAACCCGAGAGGGACGACAATGACACCCACCTCCAAGCGAGTCCTGGCGACGATCGCCGCCGGCTCCCTGCTGCTCTTCGGTGCCTGCACCAGCCGCAACACCGAGACCACCACGACCCCCACCAACACCGGCACGTCCACCGGCGGAACGTCGAGCGAGGCGCCCGCCAAGTTCACGGTCGCCTTCGTGCCGAAGATCCAGGGCATCCCGTACTTCGAGGCCATGAACACCGGCGGCAAGGCAGCCGAGAAGGACATCCCCGGCCTCACCTGGGAGTACCAGGGCCCGACCACCGCCGATCCGGCCGCCCAGGCCGACATCGTGCGGTCCATGATCCAGAAGAAGGTCGACGCGCTCATCGTCGCCCCGAACGACCCCGACTCGCTGGCCCCCATCCTGAAGGAGGCCGCCGACGCAGGCATCAAGGTCGGCACCTCCGACACCGATGCCCCGAACTCGGTGCGCCAGGTCTTCGTGCAGCAGGCCACCAACGAGGGCATCGGCCAGTACACCGCCAGGACCCTGGCCAAGGCCATGGGTGGCAAGGGCGTCGCGGTCATCGTCTCCTGCGGGGAGACCGCCGAGAACCTGAACAGCTGGATCAAGATCGAAGAGCAGACGATGAAGGACGAGTTCCCGGACATCAAGATGCTGCCGACCGTCTTCGCGGGTGAGGATCAGAACAAGGCCACCCAGATGGCGACCGACCTGATGAATGCCAACCCGGACCTCAACGGCCTGATCGGACAGTGCACCACGTCCGCACCGGGCGTGGCCCAGGCCGTCCGCGACGCGGGCAAGATCGGCAAGGTCTTCACCGTCGGCGTCGGGACGCCGAAGTCGATGCTCCCCTACCTGGAGGACGGCTCCTCCTCCGGCTCCATCCTGTGGAACGTGCAGGACCTCGGCTACCTGACCGCATGGGCCGGTGCCCAGATGGTCATGGGCAAGCCGTTCGAGGCGACCAACCAGGTCAGCGCCACCATCAAGGACGTCACCTTCGACGCAACCTCGAAGGCGCTGCTGCTGGGGCCGCCGCTCGTCCTGACCAAGGAGAACGCAGGCCAGTTCGACTACTGACCTGAAGTCGACCGGTGTGGTCCGGGCCCAGGCGCCCGGACCACACCTCATCAGGATCCCGAGCAAGGAAGGAAGCCATGGCCACGTTGCCACCAGCCCGGTCGATCTCAGGCACCCCACGCTTCGATCTCAAGGGCGTCTCGAAACGCTACGGCGGTGTCCGCGCCATCAGGAACGCCGACTTCACCCTCATGCCCGGCGAGGTGCACGCCATCGTCGGAGAGAACGGCGCCGGCAAGTCGACGATGATCAAGATCATCGCGGGCGCGGAGTTCCCGGACACCGGCGACTTCGCCATGGACGGCGAGCCCGTCGTCATCCGCTCCGCGTCAGAGGCGCTGAACCGGGGCATCGCAACCGTCTACCAGGAGGCGCAGCTCTTTGGGCAGCTCACCGTCGGGGAGAACATCTTCCTCGGCCGCGAATTGACCAAGGGCCGCCGCATCGACTGGGCCGCACAGAAGGCCCAGGTCGTCGACCTGCTCGCCACGTTCGGGCTGCCTGAGAGCTTCGTCACCCGGAAGGTGGAGGAACTCTCGGCCGCGGAACAGCAGCAGGTGTCGATCGCCAAGGCGCTGGCAGAGGAGGCCAGGATTCTCATCCTCGACGAACCCTCCGCCATCCTGACCGACGCCGAGATCGCCAACCT
Organism: Arachnia sp.; assembly: GCA_039811745.1. Lineage (GTDB taxonomy): Bacteria > Actinomycetota > Actinomycetes > Propionibacteriales > Propionibacteriaceae > Arachnia. Next base: position 26,499 of record JBDHZH010000005.1, on the reverse strand, counting down.
GTTCGAGGCCGTACGGCAGCTGGCAGCCAAGGGCGTCTCGATCATCTACATCAGCCACCGTCTCGACGAGTTGTTCGAGATCGCAGACGTCGTGACCGTCATGCGGGACGGCGAGACGCTCGGCACGTTCGACATCGCCGACCTGAGCGTCGCCTCCCTGGCCGACCTCATGGTCGGCGGCGAGTTCAGCGGCTCCGCGGGTGGTGCCAAGCATCAGACGGGCGAGGTCAAGCTGGCCCTTCACAAACTCGCTGCAGGCAAGAGCTTCCACGACGTCAGCCTCCAGATCCGGGGCGGCGAGGTGGTGGTCCTCTACGGCCTCATCGGCTCGGGCGTGGCCGAGATCGCATCGGCAACCTACGGCATGGTCCCGGTCACCGGCGGCTCGATGGAACTGCTCGGCAAGCCGTTCGCACCCCGCACGGCCGCCGATGCGCAGGAGGCCGGCCTGGCCATGCTGCCCGCGAACCGCAAGGCCGAGGGCATGTTCTCCTTCCAGCCCATCGCGTTCAACATCAGCATCGGTTCGCTCCACCTCTTCCGCAGGCTCGGCGTGCTGATGGACAAGGCGAAGGAGGCCGCCAGAGCCGACGACATGATCAAGGCGCTGTCGATCAAGACCCCGAGCCGCACCCAGAAGATCTCCGCACTGTCCGGTGGCAATGCACAAAAGGTCGTGCTCGCCCGCCAGCTCGTGAGCAGCCCCGGGGTGCTGGTGCTCGCCGAGCCGTCACAGGGCGTCGACATCGGCGCCAAGGACGAGATCCACAAACTGATCGACCAGGTGTGCGCGGAGGGTTCGGCAGTGCTCGTCGCCACATCCGACCTCATGGAGGCGTTGCGCATCGCCGACCGGCTCGTCGTCATCCGCAACGGTACGACGTTCACCGAGTTCGCCAGGGGCGCGAGCCAGGCAGCCGTCCTGGCAGCGGCATCCGGCGCCCTCAGCGAGAGCGACGAGGCACTCCTCTCGAAGGGAACGGAAGCATGAGCGTCACCATCGCCAAGCCCGCGGCGGAGAAGCGGGGGGGCCGCGTCCTCCCGCCCCCGGTGACCGGGCAGGAGTACATCCTGATCGCCGTCATAGCGGTGCTGTGGGCACTCCTGGCCGCCTTCACGCCGGGCTTCCTCGACCCGTACAGCATCCAGTCCCTCCTGTGGCGGTTGGCGCCGATCGGGATCATGGCCATCGGCATGACGATCATCATCGTCACGGCAGGCATCGACATCTCCATTGCCGCCATCCTCATGGTCTGCAGCGTCACGCTGGGCAAGCTGATAGCCGAAGCCGGCTGGAACTTCTGGCTGGCGCTCGCGGTGTCCATGGTGCTCGGCGCCCTGCTTGGCTGCGTCAACGGCGCCCTGATCAGCTACGGCCGGGTGCCCGCCATCATCATCACGTTCGGTACCGCGAACCTGTTCCAGTTCGTCGGGCTGAAGATCTTCAACAGCAAGACCGTGAACGGGCTCCCGAACAGCCGCAACATCCTCGGACCCGGCCCCGACGGCCGATTCCTCGGCATCCCCATCGCCTTCCTCATCATGGTCGTCCTGGTCGCGATCGTGTGGGTCTACCTTCGCCACTGGCCGGGTGGGCGCCACTTCTATGCGATCGGCGACGACGAGCACGCCGCCGGCCTCGCCGGCGTGAACGTGCGGTGGCGGCTGTTCATCGCCTACGCCTTCATGGGGCTCCTCGTGGGTCTCGCGGCGGGCATCACGATCGCCGGCGGCACCTCCACCCTCGACCAGAACGTGGGCAAGGGCCAGGAACTGATGGTCATCGCGGCCACGGTCATCGGCGGCACATCGATCATGGGCGGACGCGGAAGCGTCTTCGGCGCCATCCTCGGCGCCCTGCTGGTCCAGACCGTCGCCACCGGGGTGACCCTGCTCGGCTGGCCCTCGCAACTGTCCAACCTCTTCGTCGGCGTCTTCATCATCATCGCCGTCGGAGCCGACCTCATCCGCGAGCGTCGCAGAAAGGCACGGCTATGACCACCACAGCCCGCACGGAACACCCGGCGAAGACGCGTATCAGCATCACGCGCCTGCTGCTGACCAACCGCCTGGCTCTGATCCTGGTGCTCCTCGTACTGGTCGTCGGCCTCTTCTCCGTTCTGAGCGCGACCGGGGCGATCAGCGACGGCTACAACTCCGACTACCTCGCCGCCGCCCTGATCAACCTCGTACCGCTTTCGATGCTGGCGCTTGCCGAACTCATGGTGATCGTCTCCGGCGAGGGCGGCATCGACCTGAGCGTGGGCGCGATGGTCTCCCTGTCCAGCATGATCTTCGGCTTCATGTATGGGCTTTGGGGGTGGCCGCTCGTGCTCAGCATCGTGGCCACCGTCCTCTTCGGAGCCCTGTGCGGCCTGCTCAACGGCTTCCTGACCGCCTACGTCGGTTTCTCCCCCCTGATTGCGACGCTGGCCACCTATTACGCGTTCTGGTCGCTCGCCCTCGTGATCAACGGGCAACAGCCCATCAGCACCAAGCCGATCCAGGACCTGTACAGCCTGTCGCAGTCCGTGGAGATCCCGATCATCGGCGGGGTGCTGCCGCTGGTTCCCCTTGGGGTGTTCCTGTTCTTCATCCCGACGGCCGTCATCGTATGGTTCGTCATGTCGAAGACGACGTACGGGCGCGAGCTCTACGCCATCGGCACCAACGATCTGGCCGCCTCGTGGGCGGGCATCAGGACGCGCCTCGTCCGGGCGCTCGCCTACGTCGGGTCCGGTGCGATCTCGGGGCTCGTGGCCGTGGTGACGGTGTCCCAATTCGCCTCGGCAAGGCCCGATGCCGGCACCTCCGGAAACGGGATGGCCCTGCCGGCCATCACCATCGCGGTCCTCGGCGGGGTGGCGATCACCGGTGGCATCGGAAGCGTGGCAGGCGTCATCACCGCCGCCCTGCTGATCGTGTGGCTGAACGCCGGCATCCTGCTCGCCTTCACCGGCAACGCGGGCAGCCAGTTCCAGCTGTTCGCCCTGGGCACCGTCCTCATCGGCGCCGCACTGCTCAACGGCATCACCAACCGCCACTACAGCGGCACCAGATAGCCCGGCCCGGCCGGGATCCGGAAGGAGAAACAATGAAGATCGGCATCCACTCGATGGTCTGGGTCGGCGACTGGTCCGAGGCTGCAGCGCGCGAGGCCATCTCGAAGTCGGCGGAGACCGGCTACGACCTGATCGAGCTCAGCGCCATCCAGCCCGACGACTTCGACGCGGACGTCACCGTGAAACTGCTTGAGGAGTACGGGCTGGAGGCGACCGCCTCCCTCGGCCTGAATCCGTCCACCGACATCTCGTCGGAGGACCCGGAGGCTGTGGCCCGCGGCCGCGCCGTGCTGCACCAGGCACTCAACCTGGTTCGGGACACCGGCGGAAAGATGCTCTGCGGCGTCATCTATGGTGCGCTGACCAAGTACAGCCATCCCGCAACCGAGCGTGGGCTGGAGAACTCGCGCACGGTGCTGGCCGAGCTGGCGGACAAGGCCGCCCTGTCCGGGATCAGTCTCGGGATCGAGTTCTGCAACCGCTACGAGACCAACGTCATCAACACCACGCACGACACGCTGGAGTTCATCCGGCAGATCGGGCGCGACAACGTCATGGCCCACCTCGACATCTACCACATGAACATCGAGGAGAGCTCGATCGCGGGTGCGGTGCGGGAGGCACACGAGGCCGGCAAGCTCGGCTACGTGCACTTCGGCGAGTCGCACCGTGGCCAACTCGGCACCGGCACCGTCCCGTGGGCCGAGTTCACCGGCGCGCTGAAGGAGGTCGAGTACGACGGCATCGTCGTCTTCGAGTCCTTCTCCTCGAAGGTCGTCCACTCGACGTTCAGCAACGATCTCGCCATCTGGCGGAACCTGTGGGACGACAACGTCGAACTCGCCCGCGGTGCCCGCGAGTTCATCCGCACCAACCTGGGAGTGTGATCCGAACATGCAGAACTTCGAGAGGTCGCGCGCCGAACTGAAGGAACGGTTCGAGGCGTTGCGGCGGGACGAACCCGGACGGTTCGAGCGTCGGCTCGCGCTTTCCTGGTCGAACTGGGGGTTCGGGATCGAGCCGCTGGAGCAGTCGTGTGAGCGGCTGGCCCGGTCGGGCCTGGGGTTCATCGAGCTCCACGGCAACCACTACGGCGACGACCTCGGCTACCGGGTGGAGGAGACCCGCGCCATCCTGGATGCGCACGGCCTGGCGGTTTCCGGGGTGTGCGGGATGTTCTCCGAGGACAACGACCTGGCCTCCAACCGGCCGATCCACCAGCAGGAGGCCATCGAGTACATCCGGCGCGAGGCCGCCTTCACCCGTGACATCGGCGGCTCCTACATGCTCGTCGTCCCGGCCGCCGTCGGGCGCGCCGTCGCCTACGACGCCAACGAGCTGGACCGCTCGGTGGCGGCACTGCAGCGCATCGCACACGTGTTCACCGACACCGGCATCAAGGCCGCCATCGAGCCGATCCGGGCCGACGAGACGACGCTGGTCCACACGGTCGCGCAGGCGAAGGACTACATCGCCCGCGTCGGACATCCCGGCGTGCAGCACATCAACGGCGACGTCTACCACATGCAGTCGGGCGAGGCGAACATCGCCTCCGCGATCCTGGCCGCTGGCGACCAGCTGACCAACCTGCACATGGCCGACTCCAACCGGCTCGCACTCGGCTCGGGCTCCATGGACATCGACGCGATCATCATGGCGTTGTACGTCATCGGCTACAACGTCGAGGGCCGCTACGTCACCCCGGAGCCACTCGGCCCCGGCGGCAGCCCCTACGTCTCCCGCAACGGCCGCGTCGCACCCGAGATCCTCGACGCCCTGGTCGCCGACTCCATCTCCTACTTCCGCCGGCGCGAGGAGGAACTGCTGTCCTGAGAGGCGTCCACCGACGCTGGTCGAGCCAGTGCCCGGCGACGAAGGAGCCCGGCACGACGGTCGAGACCACCCGCAAGTCGCCACAAACCCGCGGGAGGTTTCGACCAATCGGCGGGCTCCTCCGTCGCGCGCCGACGCTCAACCAACGGTTCGGGGTTCCGCTGGCCGAGTCCCCCTCCCCGCTGGTCGAGCCAGTGCCCGGCGACGAAGGAGCCCGGCACGACGGTCGAGACCACCCGCAAGTCGCCACAAACCCGCGCTAGGTTTCGACCAGTCGGCGGGCTCAGAAGAGCAGGGCCAGGGCAGGCTCGGCGAGGATCTCTGCGACGTCGTGCAGGAAGCGGGAGCCCTGCTCGCCGTCGATGATGCGGTGGTCGAACGCCACGGACAGCGTCGTGACCCAGCGGGGAACGACCTCCTCGACGCCGCCCTTCGTCACCACCCAGGGGCGGCGCTGGATGGAGCCCATGCAGAAGATCGCCGACTCGTTGCCGTTGATGATGGGCGTGCCGGAGTCGACGCCGAAGACGCCGACGTTGGTGATGGTGAACGTGCCGCCGGTGTAGTCGCCGGGCTGGAGCCTGCCCTCCTTGGACACTGCGACCAGCTGGTTGATGGCCCGGCACAACTCGAACAGGCTGAGCCTCTCGGCGCCCTTGATGTTCGGCACCATCAGCCCGCGCGGCGTCGCGGCGGCGATGCCCAGGTTGACGCTGCCGTGGTAGACGATCTCCTGGTTCTCCTCGTCCCACGACGTGTTCAGGTCGGGGTTGCGCTGCAGCGCGAGGCAGACGGCCTTCGAGTAGATCAGCAGCGGCGAGATGCGCAGGCCGGCGAACTCGCGGCGACCCTTCAACGTCTCGACGAACTCCATGGTGGCGGTGACGTCGACGGTGGTCCACTCGGTCACGTGCACGTGGGTGCGCACGGAACGGACCATGTTCTCGGCCGTGACCTTGCGGACGCCCTTGATGGGGACGCGCCGCTCCTGCCTGCCCTCGAACGGGTCGAAGCCGGGCCCCGACGGGCCGCTGAACGCCGAACCGGGGTAGGCCGAGCCCGGGAAACCGCCCCCGGAGAAACCGGCGCCGGGAGGCGCATACGTGGTCTCGTACGTCTCGGACTGGAAGGAGGCGTGCTCGTTGACGATCCGGCCCTGCGCGGGCATGTCCTGCAGGCGCTGGAACGCGGCGGCGGCCTCGACGTCGGCGCGGGTGATGGTGCCGTCGGGCCCGGTGCCGACGACCCTGGCGAGGTCGACGCCGAGGTCCTTGGCGTACTTGCGCACGGGCGGCTTGGCGCGGGAGGCCGACGGGTCGGAGGCCAGCACCAGGGTCGATTCGGTGGGGGCCTTGCCGGGCGTCGGCAGCGGATCGCCGACGGGCTGGGCGGTGACGGCACCTGCCGGATGCACCTCGTCGGGGCGACGGCCGGGCTCGTGCTGCTCGTAGGAGTCGCTGACGGCGCGCTTGACCTCGGCGTGGTCGTCGGAGTGCCTGCGTCCGCGACGCCTGGAGCGTCCGCCATCGGAGGCGCCGTACCCGACGAGGTTCGGCGCACCCTTCTCGGGCTCGGCGGCCGCAGGCGCGGCGGAGGCGTCAAGGCCGTCCTCGATCTCGACGATCGCGGTGCCGATGTCGACGGTGGCACCCTCCTCCACCAGCAGCGCGGTGATCGTGCCCGCCCACGGCGACGGCAACTCGACCAGCGACTTCGACGTCTCGATCTCCACAAGCACGTCGTTCACCTCGACGGTGTCGCCGACGGACACGCGCCACGCGACGATTTCGGCCTCGGCGAGGCCCTCACCCGGGTCCGGCAGGAGGAACTGCTGCTTCATCTGTGGCTCCCAGCTTCTAGTACGCCAGGGACGCGTCGACGGCGTCCAGGATTCGGTCGACGGACGGCAGGTACTCGTCCTCGACCCGGGAGTGCGGGTAGGGCAGGTCGTAGCCGGTCACGCGCTTCACGGGCGATTCCATCACGTAGAACAGGTCCTCGTGCAGCCTGGCCGCGATCTCGGCTCCCAGGCCGAGCGACTTCGGCGCCTCGTGGACGACGATGGCGCGCCTGGTGCGGCGCACGGAGGCTGTGATGGTCACCCAGTCGACCGGGCTCAGCGTGCGCAGGTCGACGACCTCCAGCGACGTCCCCTCCTCGGCCGCCACGGCCGCGGCGTCCATGCAGGTCTTCACCATCGGGCCGTAGGCGAGCAGGGTCGCGTCGGTGCCGTGCCGGATGATGTGCGCTTGGTGCATCGGCTGCGGCCTGGCGGAGAAGTTGACCTGGTCCTTGACGTGGTAGCGCCTCTTGGGTTCGAGGAACACCACCGGGTCGTCGGAGGAGACGGCCTGCTGGATCATCCAGTAGGCGTCGTTCGGGTTGGAGCAGGTCACGACCTTGAGGCCCGCGGTGTGGCAGAAGTACGCCTCGGGCGACTCCGAGTGGTGCTCGATCGCGCCGATTGCGCCGCCGTACGGGATGCGGATGACCATCGGCATCCGGGTGCGGCCCGCGGTGCGGGCATTCATCTTGGCAACCTGGGAGACGATCTGGTCGAAGGCCGGGAACACGAACCCGTCGAACTGGATCTCCACGACGGGACGGTAACCGCGCATCGCCAACCCGACGGCCGTGCCGACGATGCCGGACTCCGCAAGCGGCGAGTCGATGACACGGTTGGGGCCGAACTCGGCCTGCAGGCCCTCGGTGATGCGGAACACGCCGCCGAGCTTGCCGATGTCCTCGCCGGCCAGCAGTACCTTCGGGTCGGCCTGCAGGGAGCGCCTGAGGCCGAGGTTCAGCGCCTTGGCCAAGGTCATGGATTGGCTCATGCTTCCTCCCCGAATCCGGACTCGTACTGGTGGTACTCGCGACGCTGCGCCTCGAGTTCGACGGTGTTCTCGGCGTATGCGTGCTCGAACAGCTCGTCCATGGTGCGGATGCGAAGCTCGTCGATCCAGGACCTGATGTCTGCCCCGTAGTCCTTCGACTCCTGCTCCAGCTGGGCCAGGTGCGCGTCGTCGATGACGTCGGTGGCGAGCAGGTGGGCGATCAGGCGCCTGATCGGGTCCCGTCCCTCCCAGGCCCTCGTCTCCTCCTCGAGGCGGTACTTCGTCGGGTCGTCGGAGGTGGTGTGGGCGCCCATGCGGTAGGTGAAGGCCTCGATGAACGTCGGCCCCTCGCCGCGTCGGGCCCTGTCGAGGGCCCACTCGGTGACGGACTGGACGGCGAGGACGTCGTTGCCGTCCACCTGCACGCCCGGGAAGCCGAAGCCGCGGGCACGCTCGAACAGCGGGATGCGCGACTGCAGCGTCATCGGCTCGGAGATGGCCCACTGGTTGTTCTGGCAGAAGAACACGACGGGGGCGTTGTAGCTGGCGGCGAAGACGTAGGCCTCCGACACGTCGCCCTGCGAGGAGGCGCCGTCGCCGTGGTAGACGATGACGGCGGCGTTGTCGGCCTGGTCCGGGTTGCCGACCAGGCCGTCGAACTGGAGGCCCATGGCGTAGCCGGTGGCGTGCAGCGTCTGGGAGCCGATGACGATCTGGTAGTTGCGGAAGCGGTCCAGCATCTCCCAGTCGCCGGCGTCCGTTCCGCGGAACAGAGCAAGCAGTTGCCGCATCGGCACCCCGAGGCAGAGCGCGACGCCGTGCTCGCGGTAGCTGGGGAAGACCATGTCGTTGCGCCGCAACGCCCTGGCCGAGCCGACCTGGGCGGCCTCCTGGCCGAGCGACGGCGGCCACAGGCCGAGTTCCCCCTTGCGCTGCAGGGCGGTGGCCTCGGCGTCGAAGCGCCGGGTCAGCGTCATCTGGTGCAATCTGTCGATGAGGTCGGCCGGTGAGCCGTCCCACGAGAAGTCCTCGTTCTCCACCCGTTGTCCATCGGGTGTGAGGAGCTGGACCATCTTGTCACTCTGACCGCGCACTGGCACCCCTTTCGCTCAACCTACGCCAGCGTAGCTTACGGGTGCGTAGCCTTCGCAATGGAGGAACCCCACAGTGCATCCGGCCAACGCTTGATGGCTTCCCACACTACCGGCAGGATCGTCCGCGGCCCGGCCGTTCCTGCGACACACCCCGGCATCACCCGACTCAGAGTCCGAGGACCAGCTTCGCGATCATGAAGTAGACGATCAGGCCCGTCGCGTCCACGAAGGTGCTGATGAACGGGTTGGAGAAGACGGCCGGGTCGGCCCGGACGGCCTTGGCCAGCAGCGGCATCGACCCGCCGACGGTGGCGGCCAGCGTGCACATGGTGAAGAGCGTCAGCCCGATCACTGTGCCGATGCCGACGTCGTAGGCCAACGACGTCACCGCGAAACCGAGCCCGCCGAGTATCAGGCCGAGCGACGCGCCGGTCGCGGCCTCGCGGGCCACCACCCGGCCCACGTCCCGCGGCCGGACCTCGCCGAGGGCCAGCGCGCGGGTCACCGTCGTGGCGGCCTGGTTGCCGGTGTTGCCGCCGGTGCCGATCAGCAGCGGGATGAACACGGACAAGACGACGAGTTCGCTCAGCGTCGCCTCGAAGAACTCCAGCACCTGCACGGTCAGGCTGGCGCCGACGGCGAGCACCAGTAGCCACACCACGCGCGACTTCACGATCTGGCGGATCGGCGTCGACAGGTAGTGGCGGCGCAGCGGCTCGGTGCCACCGAGGCGTGCCTGGTCCTCCGACTCGGCCTCCTCGATGATCCGCAGCGCGTCGTCGACGGTGAAGATGCCGACCAGCCTGCCCTCGGAGTCGACCACCGGCAGCGCCAGCCTGCGCAGTTCGGCGCAGCGCCTGGCCGCGGCCTCCGCGGGCTCGGTGGCCAGCGCCACGTCGGCGGGCGCGAGGAGATCCACCACCAGGACCTCGGGATCGGACTCCAGCAGGTCGCGCAGGCTGACGACGCCGAGCAACCTGCGGGTGCGGTCGGTGACGCAGATGGTGTAGACCGTCTCGCTCTGCCTGAGCCTTGCCCGCACACGCTCGAGCGCGCCCTCGACGGTCTGCTCGGGGTGCACGGTCAGCACCTCGGGGCTCATCTGGCGGCCGATGGACCCCTTCGAGTAGCCGAGCACGACGGTGGTGAGCGCACGCTCCTTGCGCGACAGCCCCGACATGAGCCTGGACACGACACCCGCCGGCAGCTCGTCGATCAGGCTCACCCGGTCGTCGGGGTCCATGGCCTCGAACGCTGCGACGGTCTCGTCGTCGCGCAGGACCTGGATCAGCTCGCCCTGGCTGGCGGGGTCAAGCCGTTCGAACACCTCCAGCGCCTTGTCCTTGGCCAGCAGCCGGAAGGCGACGGCCCGCTCCTGGGCGCGCAGCCTGTCCAGTTCGTCGACGACCTCACCGAGCGTGGCTCCGTCGAGCATGGCCCGAAGCGCCGGCAGGTCGCGGGAGGACAGTGATCGCTCGAAATCCTCACGGCTGAACTCGGACGTGGTCTCCACGGCCCCTCCTCAACACGCGAGTGCTTGTCAGACGGCAATCTCCAGCAGCGTGGAGTCGCCTTCGAGGATACGTGCAACCGCCCTCGGCTCCAGCTCCAACTCGACCCGCAGCGTCTCGCCGTCCTCGCCGACCACGTCGTAGGTGAACTCGGTGTTGGTGATCGTGACGGTGCTGGTGCGCGCCGTCGTCAGCCAGGGGTGGCGGCGTCGGATGCCGATCAGGTCCTGGATCAGCCTGTGCGCCCAGTGCCCGAGGGGCAGCAGGTCGGCCGGCGAGTCGGGGAAGGGGGGCCGCACCTCGTCGTCGCCGCCGTGACGTTCGTACTTGGTGCCCCCGAAGGCCTGCTCGTCGCCGTAGTAGACCGACGGGATGCCGCCGACGGTGAACAGGATCACGTGGGCCAGCGCGGCCCTGCCCGGCGGCAGCAGGGTGGCGATGCGGGTGGTGTCGTGGTTGCCGACGAACGTCTGCGGCATGAACGAGCCGAGGAACTCGTTGTGGTCTCCCAGTGCATGCTCCAGCTCGAAGAAGTTGGCGTCCTTGAGGGAACTCCAGATCGCCTTCCACAACCGGTACTGGGTCACCGTGTCCATCGTCGACGCCTCGACGATCTCCGGGTACTCGCCGTGGATGACCTCGCCGAGGAACCAGGCGTCCGGGAACTCCGCGCGAACCCTCGGCAGCACCGTCGCCCAGAAGGCGGCGGGGACGGTGTAGGCGGCATCGAGACGCCAGCCTGCGATGCCCCTTCGCAGCCACTCGAGCATGACCTCGACGATGCGGTCCGCGACGGCGGGGGAATCGTGATTGAGCGCGACCAAGGCTTCGTGGCCCTCGAAGTCGGCCGCCTTGCCGGTGGTCCAGTCGATGCGGAACAGCTCCGCCTCCGGCGAGTCGGGGCCGCCCGCGAGCGCCCGCTGGAACTTCTGGTTCCCCCGGCCGACATGGTTGAAGACGCCGTCGAGGACGATGCTGATGCCGCGCCGGTGGCATGCGGCCACGAGCCGGTCGAAGTCCGCGTCGTCGCCAAGCCTCGGGTCGATGCGGTCGAAGTCCAGTGTGTCGTAGCCGTGGGTCTCCGACTCGAAGACCGGGCCCAGCAGCAGCCCGTTGCAGCCGAGCTCGATGACGTAGTCGAGCCACGCCTCCAGCCTGCCGAGACGGTGGGTGAGCGCGCGCTCGGCGTCGTTCTGCGGCCGGATGGGTGCGCCGACGAAACCCAGCGGGTACACGTGCCACCAGATGGCATGCTGCGACCAGGACATGGGTTCCTCCTCGTGTCGACGACGTTCACCCAACCGTAGTGCGGCGGACACCCCGCCACCACCGAACCCACCCGGCCGGCCGGTTCATCGGCCGGGTCACATCGACCGTTCCGGAACTATGATTGGTGCCAAGCGAGCACGTGTGCGCCCATCGGTTGACGAGTATCGGTTCACGAACATCGGTTCACGAACATCGGTTGACAGGCGAGAGGTGAGTGCAATGTCTGGTTTGCAGCGGTTGAAGTATCACGTCGCCGACGACGTGGAGGCGCCGGGAGCAGCCCGCCCGGCCACGACATTTCGTGGCGTGGATGAGCCTGAGGAGATGATCGGCCCCTTCAACTCCGACGAGGCGGCCGCGCGCTTCTACCTGGACAGGCTCATGCGGGCGGACCAGCGGCCCTCCATGCGGTCGGCGGCTGCCCCGTCGGAACCGGGGACCGTGCCCGGCATGGTCCTGACGGCCCAACAGGGGTTGCCGGGTACCGGCACGCACCTGCTGCGTTTCGGGCAGCAGAGCGGCGCCATCCCGGTCTTCGGCGCCGAGGCCGTGGTCGAGTTGGACTCCGAGCGGGCCCTCGTCTCGGCCGACGTCCGCCTGGGCGACGTCCCGGCCGTGGGAGCCTCGCCCACCCTCGAGTCCTCCGAGGCCGTCGCCAAGGCCGCCGAGGCGGCGGAGGTCACGCTCGCCCCGGGGGACGTGCCGCCGCCCACCCTGGCATACTTCCACGACGACGAGCAGGACACCTGGCACCTCGCCTGGCACGTCCGCGATGTGCCCGGGCTGCCGCCCGAGGCGCGGGACGAGGTGGGGCACGGGTTCGGTGCACGGTTCCGGGCCCGGCACGCCTCAGCCGACTACCTCATCGACGCCCACACCGGTCAGCTCCTCTACTACTTCAGCACTGCCCCCACCGTCGGGATGCCGGTGCGCTGCTCGGGCGTCGACGAGAACGATGCACAGGTGACGTTCTTCGGATCGCGGGTCACAGGCGTGGGGGGCCTGGCCACCGTGTTCGAGTTGGCCGATCCCCTTCGCCGCGTCCGCACCTTCGACCTGGAACTCGACAACCTCGAGACGGCCACAATCCCCGCCGCACCCGTCGCCTCGACCGCCGGCGCGTTCGGCGACGTCAACCGCGCCGCCGTCACGGCGCACCGCCACGGCGCCCTCGTGCAGGACTTCTACAAGAGCGTGCTGCAGCGCAACGGCATCGACGACATGGGCATGGAGTTGGTGTCGATCGTCAACTGCACGTGCCCGTCCGACCAGCCCGCCCCGGAGTGGATGAACGCCTGCTGGTGGAACCGCCGGATGTGGTATGGCCAGGTCAGCAACGGTTCCCGCCTGGTGAGCCTGGCCAGGTACCTCGACGTCATCGCCCACGAGATCACCCACGGCGTGACCGAGACGAGCTCCAACCTCGTCTACAAGGACCAGTCGGGGGCCCTGAACGAGTCGTTCTCCGACATCATGGGGACGATCATCGCGAACTGGTGGACTGCACCAGATCGCGATGATGTGGCCACCTGGGACTGGCGGATCGGCGCGGGCCTCGGGCAGGGGGGCGCCCCCCTGCGCGACTTCGCCGACCCCGCGTCGGTCGGTGACCCCGCCCACATGGACGACTACCTGCACACGAAACGCGACTCGGGTGGCGTGCACACCAACAGCAACATCCACAACTTGGCCTTCCACAACCTGCTGACCGCCGCCCGCGAGGACGGGACGCGGGTGCTCCCCGTCGGCGACGCCGCCCTGCTCGCCTACCTGACCCTGGTCCAGCTGACGAAGCTGGCCGACTTCGACGACGCCCTGGAGAAGATGGTCGACGTCGCCAAGGTCTACTTCAGCGCCGACCAGGCCAGGTGCGACGAGGTCGTGGCGGCGATCAGGAAGGCCTATGCGGACGTCGGCATCGGCGCCGGCACAGGCATCGGCGGGACCACGCCGTGAAGATGCTGGACAGGCCCCTGGAGATCTGGGTCGCCCTCCTTCTGAACGACCCGGAGCCGTTCGGCACGTCGGCCTGGCAGGCCATCCTCGACGCGGTCGCCCTGTTCGACGTGGAGGGCGGCTGGATCGAGGTCAGCGAGGTCGGCCCCGGCGACGTGCGGCTGATGCCCCACGTCGAGCCCGCGTACCTGGGACCGCGGGATCTCGCGGGGGTCGGATCGGGACTGCCAAGCGATCGCGTGGAGGAACTGCTCTATCTCGTGCAGTCGGACGATCCGACGACGAAGGCGGCGCCCAGGCGCGGGATGTCCGGGAGCGCAGCCGTCGACCCGATGGCGCTCGTGGGCTACGTCGGGGACGCCCTCCGCGCGAAGGGGCCGTGCGTGGTGGTCCACGACCGACCCCTGCTGCCCCCATCGGACCTGCGCTACGTGATCTGGAACCCCGTACCCGGTGGGGTGGCGGTGTCGTTCGCCACCCTCGACCCAGCGTACTGGGGCGAGCGCCTGGACGACGCCGCCCGGCGCGACACCGTCCGTCGCCGGCTCCGGGCGGCGCTGTGTTCCGTGCTGGGGACGGCCATCGGGCTGGTACGTTGCGACAACCCCACCTGTTTCCTGTTTGCCAACGTCGACAGGGTCACCCGCCTCGACGCCATGGTGCGGATCGGCGAGGAGCACGGGGTCCCCGCCCTGACCGGCCGGGGGTTCACGTCGGCGGGCGACGACCCGACGGTGGCCGCCGAGGTCGCACTCACGGATGCCCCCGAACCGGCCTGAGAGGGGCACCATGCGTTACCGACTCGCCTGGGCACAGGGCCCCAGCGCCGTCATCGACGTCCAGCAGCGCGGCGACGATCTCGTGCTCCGCTACGAGGGCCCCTTCCGTCTCGCGATCCGTCCGTTCGTGGAGGCCGAGGGGACGCCCGACGACCTGCAGGGACCGGTCGAGCGGATGCGCGACGTCGCCGGGCGGACCGGGATCACGGTCGGGCGCGGTGGTGCCGCGGGCCTTCCCACGGAAAGGCTCCTGGAGAACCTCGTCGACAGCGGCGACGTGCTGTACCGCTTCGTGCTCCCCGGTTTCGCCAGGGAGGAACTCCGGAGTCGGTCGATCTTCCTCGAGGTGGGGACCGACGAGACGCTGTTGCCCGTCCCCTTCGAGTTGATGTGCGACAACACCGACTTCATCTGCCTGCGACACGCGGTGGGCCGCTACGTCAACCTGGGCACCGGATTCCAGACCATCAAGCCCCAGGCGGCCGACGGCGACCTGTCGGTCCTGCTGGTCTGCGTCCCCAAACCGCAGCCGACGCCCGAGGTCACCTACGCGAACCTGGCGGAGGCGGAGGCGGAGTTCCAGGCGGTTTCGACGCTCCTGGTGGACCAGGGGATCGACTTCCTCCCGCTCCACGGCCCCGACGCCACGAAACAGGAGGTCAGGAAGGCGCTGCGGGGCAGCAACAAGTTCACCGTCGTCCACTTCACAGGTCACGGGCACTTCGACGAGCAACGCCCCGGTAGGAGCGGCCTCGTCCTCTTCGACGGCATCCTGACGATCGGCGAGATTGCCAGCCATCTCGACAACCCTCCCGCGCTCGCGTTCATCAACGGCTGCGAGACCGCCACTGCCGGCACAGCGGGGCAGGCGGCCGGTCAGCTGCCCATCGCGCACCTGACCCGCGTGTTCGGGACCGCCCGCCCCTTCCTGGAGAGCGGTTCCTACGTGCTGGGCACGCGGTGGCGGGTGGCGGACACGGCCTCCGCAGCCTTCTCCAAGGCCTTCTACACCAGCCTGCTGGCGGGGGACCCCGTCGGGGAGGCGGTGCGGAAGGCGCGCACGGAGATCTATGCCCCGGACAGCGTCGACCTCTCGTGGGCGTCCTACGTGTACTACGGTGACCCGCGGCTGATGATCCAGCTCGAGACGCAGCCGCAGCCTCCTCCCCCTGCCGCCGGGCAGCCGATCCGCGGCCTGGAGGCGACCCAGCCGACCCTGCCGCCGGAACTGGCGGCACTGGCGGTGCAGTACGAGCAGCTCGGGACAGGCGAGGAGTCCTCCTGGGAGCGGACACGCAAGTTGTCCTCGCTCATCCAGCCGATCCGGGCGGCAGCGTCGGGGCTGGATGTCGCGCCGGTGATCGCGGCACTGGACTCCGAAGGCGACGGCGACCGTCTCGTGGGCGTGGTGGCGTCGCACGAGGTGCGGAGCCCGGAACTCGCGGATCCGCTGATCGCGGTGCTGAACGGACCGCGCTCCGACTTCGAGGAGTACGCCGTCCTCACGGCGTTGGGCGATGTCGTGGACGGCTTCGACGACTCCCAGCGCGCCCGGGTGCGCGACGCGCTGCAGGTCAAGCTCGACCACGACGACTTCCTCGCCAGCGACAGGGCGATACCGGCGCGGGAGTTGCTGCGGAAGGTCGGACCGGCCCCGGCGTGAACTCGTCGCTCGGCGGTCCGTCTGCCCGCGCTGCTACCTTGGCGCCATGCAACGCACGAGGACGACGCGTCGTCTCACCCGCCTGTTCCTGAGCCTGGTCGTCGGGGGGCTCGCCGGCTGGGCCGTCGGCGGCTGGACCGAGCCGGCCCTCGGGGTCACCGCGGGCTGGCTGGTCGCGGTGCTCGTCTACTGCCTGTGGACGTGGGCGCTGCTGTGGCGGCTGGATCCGGCGGAGACGGCGGCGCACGCCCGCGCCGAGGATCCGGGAAGGGGCATCACGGACGTCATCCTGCTGGTGGCGGCCTTCGGGAGCGTCGTCGGCGTCGGGTTCGTGCTTGCCGCCGGCAAGGCCCACGACCTGCTCACCGCCGGCCTCGGCGCCGCGTGCGTGGCCTCGTCATGGCTGCTGGTGCACACCATCTACGGCGTCCGCTACGCCGATCTGTACTTCACGTCGCCCAGGCCCCCCATCGACTTCGGCGATGACCAGCCCACGTACTCCGACTTCGCCTACGTCACGTTCTGCCTCGGCATGACCTACCAGATCTCCGATACGACCCTGCGCACCCGCGAGCTGCGCACGACGGTGCTGTGGCACACGCTGCTGTCCTACTTCATGGGTGCGGTCGTCCTGGCCTGCACGATCAACCTCGTCTCCGGACTGGCCGCGGCGTAGGCGCTGGGGAGTCGCGGGAAGGAAAACGCATCGAAGTCGACGATTCCGGCCGATTCCGGGCCCAAACCGCCGACTGGACGGACTTCTCCGTGCTCGACGCCTCGCCCCGGGCCCGTCTCAGCCGCGGACGAGCGGCAGCCACACGCGACCAGGCGTCGCTATCCTTGACCAGGTCACGGCAGACCGGCTCGCCGTGACGGCACCGAACGGAACCGATCGATGACGACTTGGCGCATCCGCGACTTCCAGACCACCGACCTCGATGGCCTGCTGCGCATCTGGCAGCAGCACCGCAGGCAGGTGAGCGACCCGGTCTATGCGCTGGGCGAGGTGATCGCCTCCACCCGCAAGGACACCGCCGTGGCCGCCGTGATAGACGACGAGGTCGTCGGCGTCGCCGTCGCCCGGGCCGCACACGACCAGGGCTGGATCGTGTTCTTCGGCACGGACGAGCGGCATCGCCGGCAGGGCATCGGCGGCGCCATGCTGCAGGCGCTGCAGTTGCGGATGGCCCCGCTCGGCATCCAGCGGCTCAGCATCATCGTCCCCGACGACCAGACGCAGACCGGCTCGCTGATCAAGGCCGGCTTCGCCGACAAGCGGAATCTGCGCTACTTCGAGCGGGAGATCCCGGTGAAGCAGCAGGAGATGGTGGCGCTCCGGGAACTCGGCGGCAGGCTGCTGTCGCCGCGCCGCTGGGAGGCCATCGGGGGCATGCAGAAGGAGAAGCAGATCCTGGAGAGCCGACTGGTGCTGCCGCTGGGCGATCCGGAGCTTGCCTCCCGCTACGGGGTGGTGCCGCCGCGGGCGATCGTCCTGTTCGGCCCGCCCGGCACCGGCAAGACGACGTTCGCCAAGGGGATCGCCTCAAGGCTCCAGTGGCCGTTCGTCGAGGTGTTCCCGTCCCGTCTGGCCGCCTCCCCGAAGGGGCTGGCCGGCGAACTGCGGGAGACGTTCACGCAGGTGGAGCAGCTGGAGCACGTCGTCGTGTTCATCGACGAGGTGGAGGAGATCGCCTCCCACCGCGGCGGCGAGCCGCCGTCGTCCACCCAGGGCGTCACCAACGAGTTGCTGAAGCTGATCCCGACGTTCCGGGAACGCCCCGGCAGGCTGTTGATCTGCGCGACGAACTTCATCCGGGCACTCGACCAGGCGTTCCTGAGGCACGGGCGCTTCGACTACGTCGTGCCGATCGGTCTGCCCGACGACGAAGCCCGCCGCGCGATCTGGCAGCGGTACGTGCCGGAGGCCGTCGCAGGGATCGTGGACGTCGCGACCCTGGTCGGGCGCAGCGACGGCTACTCCCCTGCAGACATCGAGTTCGCAGCCCGGAAGGCCGCGCAGGTGGCGCTCGAGCGCGCCGTCGCCGCGAACACGTCCGGCCTGGAGGCCCCGCCCGGGCCGACCACGGCGGACTTCCTGGCAGCCCTCGACGAGACCCGCGCCACCGTCTCCTCCGAGACCGCCACCGAATTCGAGGAGGACATCTCGACCATCGCCCGTCTCTGACGACTCCTGCGCGCAGGGTCTCGAGCGTCGGCCGGGCACCTGCCGGGGTCCGCTGCCGCGGCGCTACAGTTGCCGGCATGCGCGGCGAGTACAAGGTTCCTGGCGGCAAGTTGGTGGCGGTCGACGTCGAGGAGGCGGAAGGGCACCTGACGCACGTCGCCGTCTCCGGCGACTTCTTCCTCGAACCAGACGAGGCACTGGACGACATCAACCGGGCACTCATCGGCCAGCCGACGTCGGCCTCCGCCACACAACTGGGCCAGGCCATCGACGCCGCCCTCGACGACGGTGTCGTCATGTACGGGTTCACGCCGGCCGCCGTCGGCATCGCGGTGCGGCGCGCGCTCGGCCGGGCCACCAGTTGGGACGACCACACGTTCGACATCGTGCCCCCCGTCACCATGGACCCGGCCATGCACGTGGCCCTCGACGAGGTCCTCACGCGCGAGGTCGCGCAGGGAGTGCGGCCGCCGACGCTGCGGTTCTGGGACTGGGACCGCTCGCTGGTGGTGATCGGCTCCTTCCAGTCCTACCGCAACGAAATCGACCCCGAGGGCGCGGCCAGGTACGGCATCGACGTGATCCGTCGCATCTCCGGCGGCGGCGCCATGTTCATGGAGACCGGCAACTGCATCACGTTCTCCCTACACGCGCCGACGTCGTTGGTGGAGGGGCTGAGCTTCGAGCAGAGCTACGCATTCCTCGACGACTGGGTGCTGACGGCCCTCGGCGAGATCGGCATCAAGGCGCGCTACGTGCCGCTGAACGACATCGCCTCCGACAAGGGCAAGATCGCCGGCGCCGCCCAGAAGCGACTCGCGGCCGGGGCCGTGCTGCACCACGTCACCATGGCCTACGACATCGACGCCGACAAGATGCTTGAGGTCCTCCGCATCGGCCGCGAGAAGATGAGCGACAAGGGCCACCGCTCCGCCAACAAGCGCGTCGACCCCCTGCGCTCCCAGACCGGCATGCCCCGCGACGCCATCATCGCCTCATTCATGGACTCGTTCCGCCAGACGCACAACACCGTCGACGCCGGCTACACCCAGGCCGAACTGGACGAGGCCGGACACCTGATGCAGACCAAGTTCCTGACCGACGAATGGCGCCACCGCATCCCGTGACCCTCGCCCCCACCCGCTGATCGAGTAGGCCGCGAGGAACGAGCGGCCGTGTCGAGATCCGGCGACCGTCCCCGCGGACCTGGCCGAGGTCTCGACACGTGCCCGGCTCCTTCGTCGCGGGGCACTACTCGACCAGCGGAACCCCACAACCGCTGATCGAGTAGCCGACGAGGTGCCCTATTCCGCTGATCGAGTAGCCGACGAGGAACGAGGAGGCGTGTCGAGATCCGGCGACAGTCCCCGCGAACCTGGCCGAGGTCTCGACCGTCGCTCGCTGCTTGTCCTGAGCTTGTCGAAGGGCGCTGGCTGGCTCGACCAGCGGAAACGTTGATTGAGCCAGTGCCCGGCGACGAAGGAGCCCGGCACGACGGTCGAAATCAACAAGCAGGCACCGTCGGGAAATGTTGATTGAGCCAGCGAGCGACGGTCGAGATCAACAGGGCGGCGCTCAGGCGAGGGTGTAGAACTCGAGGGCGATGTTGTCGGGGTCGCGGAAGGCGACGAGGTCGCCGGTGCCGCCGCGCTTGACGTCGCCGCGATGGACGCCGGCCGCGTCCAGTCGTTCCACCCACGCGTCGAGCACCGCCCGGTCGGGGACGGCGAAGCTGAGGTGGTCGAGCCCGCAACGACGCTCGCTGAACGGGCCGCGGACGGCGTAGGCGCCGTGGTTGACGAACGTCACCCGGAGCGGCCCGCGCGCGAGCATCGCCTTGTCCAGACCGTCGACGGTGACGCGCTTGACCACCTCGAAACCCAGCAGTCGGGAGTACCAGTCGACGCTGGCCTCCAGGTCGTTGACGCTCAGCGTCACGTGGTGGATTCCGGTGATCTCTGGAGGTTCGCTCATGAACCCGAGTCTGCCACCGGAGAACAGGGACCAACCCGCAGTTTCTCCACATCTAGAGTGGAAACCAAGGGCGGCGGACAGACGGGCCCCACCCCCGGGAAGGGATCGGCATGTCACATCAGCGACTGAACACGTACGAGGTCGAACCGGACGCCCTGAAGGCGATCATGGCGATGGAGAAGTACGTCAGGAAGAGTGCACTCGACCTGAAGCTGCGGGAGTTGGTGAAGATCCGGGCCTCCCAGATCAACGGCTGCGCCTGGTGCCTCGACATGCACACCCGCGACGCCGTCAACGAGGGCGAGGACCCGCGCCGGATCTTCGTCTCATCGGCTTGGCGCGAGGCCCCCGAACTTTACACCGACCGCGAGCAGGCGGCGCTGGAACTGACCGAGTACGTGACGAGGATCGGCGAGGCGGGTGTCCCGGACGACGTCTGGCACCGCGCCAAGGCCGTGTTCGACGACAACGAGATCGCGCAATTGCTGATGGCGATCTGCGTGATCAACGTGTGGAACCGGATCGCAGTCTCGACGCGCGCGGACCTGCCGACCTTGGACACCTGAGCCGGAGGCCGTCAGCGCCCGTGGAGGGTCGCCGTCGATCGGTTGTGCCGGACGGCCTTGGCACGGCCGCTCAAAGCGACGACGCCGACGTACGCGAGCAGGCTGGCACCGAGTGCCACGGTCCACCACGGGAACCCGGGAATGTCGGGCCTGGTGCCGGCCTTCACGACGTCCTCGACCGGCGTCGGGGTGACACGCTCGCCAGTCACGAGGTAGCGGTGTGTGTTGATGCCGAGCGGCGTGCAGGTGACCAGCGTGATCAAATCCTCCCCGTAGCGGGGGAACAACGCCTGCGTCTCGTCCGGCAGGACCGTCTGGGTCTCGATCACCTTGTAGGTGAGCACCTCGCCGAAGACCTCGACGGTGAACGTCTCCCCGACCTTGACATCGCCCAGGTGGTCGAACAGCGTCGCCGACGGCAGGCCCCGGTGGGCCGTCAGGACGGAGTGCTGCGAGTCGCCACCCACCGGCAGCGACGTCCCCTGCAGGTGCCCGACGCCCTTGGTGAGGGTCTCGTCGCTGGTGCCGTGGTAGATGGGCAGGTCCACCTGGATGGACGGGATGCGGAGACGGCCGATGAGCCCGGTTCCGCCGACGTTCAGGATGTTCTCGTAGTCGAACTTGCTGTCCGATGTTCCCTTGCCCGTTGGGATGTTGCTGTCCGGAGAGACGAGCGCCCCCCCGGTCAGTGCGCTGTTGTACTCATGTGCCAGTTCGATCTCCCGGCCCAGCTTGGCCGGCGGGTCGTCCATGACCGCGCCTTCCATGTCCTCGATGATGGCGGACTGGTTGTACTGGGCGAACCAACTCGCCACGTTCGGATACAGCATCACCATCACGCCGAGCAGGGCCATGAGCGCGATCCCGGAGTTGGCCCACGGCATGCTCCACCTGCGGGCCCTTCGCCTGGGCGCGGAATCGCCGGGCGGCGGCGAGTCCGCGGGTGGGGCGCTGAGCTGCGTCACGCGTTCACACTACCTTCCGATACGTGGGCGGGGGCGGGGAGGATCGCACGCCTCCCCGCCCCCGCTTCATCCGTCCGCTTGCGCGGTTGGGGGGTGTCAGCTCAGCGGCTGGCCCGCGCCCGACGGACGGCCAGGGTGCCACCGGCAGCGGCGATCAGGGCGAGGCCGATGATGCCGAACGCCAGCGAACCGGTGGAGCCGGTGAGCGGCAGGTCCGGACCGGTCGGCTTGTGGTTGGTGATGGTGACCTGAGCCTGGGTAACGGTTCCCGCGTTGACCGCGTGCGGACCCGTCCAGGGGTTGGCCGGGAGGACGTGACCGGCAGGCGCCTTGGTCTCCTTGAGCCAGTAGTTCTTCTGCGTCACCGTGTCGTTGCCGACCCAGAGCGTCCACTTGACGATGCCGTTGGCGTCGGTGACGCCGTGTGCGACGGGCTGGCTGGTTGCGACGCCATTCGCGTCGGGGGCGGTGGCGTAGACGTCGAACTCGGCACCGGCGAGCAGCGCGTTGCCGACGTTGCTGACCTTCTTGACCATCAGTTCGCCCCAGTTGGTGGAGGGCGTCGTGGTGTCGGAAGGCTTGCCGTTGACGGTGATGGTGGCCTTGTTCTTGGTGAGACCGTCGGCCGGGATCGAGACGATCTTGGTCCTGATGACCGCGGTCACCGTGGTCCCGTTGGGGCGCTGCGCCGCATTCAGCTTGACGAGGCCGGCCGCGGTGAGTGTGACCGTCGTGTTGTCAGGGGAGATCGTGTAGTCGCCGGCAACCAACGCCGTGCCACCTATGGCGATGCTGACCCACTGCTCGAACTGGAGGTCGGATGACAGGACGTCCTTGATCTCGAAGGACTTGTAGTCGAGCGCGGAGTACGGGACGGGAACGCTGATCGTCCAGTCCATGCTCGATCCCAGGACGGGCGCGGTCGGGTCACCGACGGACTTGGTCGGGGTGATGGTCTGCAGCACGTTCTTCGGGTACACGTTCACGTCGTACACCCACGAACCGGAGCCGTCGGCGTTCGGGTACGGGATGGTGACGAGGAACGGTGCCGCGGGCTCCGCGATCAGGTTGTTGCCGGAGTCGGTCTCCTCCACGAGGTACAGGCCGACGGACAGATTGCCGAATGTCACCTGGCCGTTGGCGGCAGTCACATCCGAGTGGCTGGTACCACGCGAGAACGGCGCGGTGCCGACGCCCGAGGGCGTGAGGCCCGCGATGGCCTGCCAGCCCTCTGCGGTGGCGAGCGGGATGCTGGCGTTGTTGCGCAGAACCTCGGTCACCTTGAACGTGACGCCGGCCACCGGCGCGCCAGCCGGGTTCCCGTTGGTGCTGCCGTCAGCCTTGACGTGCTTGTGGACGATGATCGAGCCCTTGAGTGCGGGATCGATGTTGCCCACCAGCGGATCGGCCTTTGCGGTCCCCGTTCCGAGAAGTCCCGCCGCCGCCAGAGCGAATGCCCCCACGCCGGCCAGAAGTCGCCACGCGAGTGGCTTCCTTCCAGTCATGTCATTCCTTCTTTCCGTCTTGCTGGCGGCCCTGTTGCCGTTCAGCGTGGTGGTCGCGGAGCCCCACATCATGCGCTCCGTGAGTTGCGACGGGCCTGGACCTTCTTGGTGCCGTAGGCCGCCATGGCGAGCAGCAGCACGAACGCTCCTGCGATGTAGACGTGATCCCTGCCGAGGCCGCCAGTCAGCGGCAGGACCGGTCCGGTGGGCCGGAAGTTCTCGATGTTGCCCAGGCCGACCGCGAGGTTGCCGGAGCCGATCGAGAAGTTGTGGGTGGTGCCGTCGAGCACGTAGCCCGGAGGGGCCTTGGTCTCGACCAAGGTGTAGGTGCCCCAGGCCAGGCCCTGCACCAGGAACTGCCCGGCGACCGGGTCCTTGTCGGCCCCCGAGCACCCCGAGACGTCTGCGGCGATGCAGTCGGTCACGGTCAACGCCGTGGTCGCGGGGCTGGGCCCGGTGATCTTCCACTCGGATCCGGCCAGCTTGTCGGTCGTGCCCTTGGAGACCTTGGTCCAGGCGACGGTGCCCAGCTTGCGCGTGTTGACGAGGTTCCCTTGGGCCACGGTCAAGTGCGTGCCGTCGATCGTGAAGGTGAAGTCGGCAGCACCGTCGTAGCCGTCGGGAATGGTCGACTCGTGGACCGTGTAGGTACCCCAGGCCAGGCCGTCGAGCCTGAACTTGCCCGCAGCAGGGTCCTGATCCTTGAACGCACCCGTCGGGCAGGTCGCCGGGGCCGTCACGACGCAGT
This sequence comes from Arachnia sp., assembly GCA_039811745.1. Lineage (GTDB taxonomy): Bacteria > Actinomycetota > Actinomycetes > Propionibacteriales > Propionibacteriaceae > Arachnia. Next base: position 2,555 of record JBDHZH010000005.1, on the reverse strand, counting down.
CGGTCACCACCGTGTTTGCCGGGACTCCCGTACCGGTGATCGTCCAGGCCGAGCCTGCCAGCGGGGTGTTCAGGTCTTCAGCCCCGACCTTGGTCCAGGTGACGGATCCAACAGCACGCTTGTTCACGAACGAACCCTTCGCGATGACCGTGCCGGCATTGGTGTCGTCGACGGTCAAGGTGAACGTGTTCGTGCCCGTGTGCCCGGCGGGGACCTTCGTCTCGGTCACCGTGTAGCTGCCCCACGCCAGGCCATCCAGCCTGAACTTGCCCGCAGCAGGGTCCTGATCCTTGAACGCACCCGTCGGGCAGGTCGCCGGGGCCGTCACGACACAGTCGGTCACGACGATGCCTGGCGCAGGCGCACCGGGACCCGTGATCGTCCACTCGGACCCGCCAAGCGGTGCCGCCGGAGTCTGGTCGTCGACCTTGATCCACGTCACCGAACCCGACTTCTGCTTGTTGACATACGTGCAGTCCACCTTGTCGCCGGGGACGATGCCTGTGACGTCGGCCGCGGCCTCGCTGGTCAGGGTCGTCGTGGTGGTGCTGCCGTTCAGGTGAGTGACGGTGCAGGAGCCGCTCACGAACGCGTAGCCGGCCTGCTGGGTCTCGGAGACCGCCACCTTGCCGATGCCGGCCTTGTCGGTGAACGTCAGCTTCCATGCCGCGTTACCCGACGCGTCCGTCTGCGCGGTGGTCGTCGTCGGCGACTGGGTGAGTGTGCCGGTTCCGGTACCGCTCGTCAGGGACGACTGCGCACGCACGGTCCAGCCCACGCCGTTGGCGGGGTTCAGGCCGTTGCTGTCCCGGACCTCCTTGTGGATCGTCACGTTCGCCTCGAGTGGCGAGTTGAAGAACCGGCAGACCACGGCCTGCCCGGTGGAGGGGATCGTGATCGTCCCCGAGGTGCCGCTTCCGAAGACCGTCTGGACGTTGTCCACGAGGCAGCGGTAGGTCGAGGCGTACTTGGCCAGATTCGTCGTGCCAGCGGCGGTCTCGGTGAACGTGAGCGGAACCCCACGAACGGTCGGGAGCGGCCCGACCCGCTCGCCCTGCACCCCGACGCTGTTGCCGGTCGTAGTGGCGGTACCGATGGTTGTGGTGACAGTCCCGATCGTTTGGGTGAGCGTCATCGTGAACTGGTCCGTTGCGGCGTTCCTACCGCCCTGGACCTCCTTCTCGATGGTGATCGTGGGAGGCGACGAGCAGGAAGCAAGGTCGCGGCTGAAGTCCAAGCTCGACGTGACGTCCGTGCCGTTGGTCCAGCCGGGCATGTCGTAGCGCCTGACGGTGGTGTTGCTGCTGAGGTATCCCTTGCCGTCGGAGTCGAACGCGATGCCGTTCACGCCGCTCATGGTGGACACGCCCTGTGACGACGACGAGGGGATCGCGGTCGTGGTGTTGCCGGTCGCGGCCGTGAGGTTTGCCGCGGTCACGCTGAAGATGTTGGTCGAGGTACCGGTGTTTCGGACGATGAAGAGGTTGCCTGCAGCATCGAACGCCATGTCTCCGTTGTTCGTGTTGGAGGTGCCCGCCTCGATCTCCACGAAGCCCTTGAAGCTGACGGTGTTGGTGGTCGGCTTGTACTCCCAGAACCGGAACACGGTGCGCTGCTGGAAGATGGAACCGGCCGTGCCAAAGCCGCCGAACATGTAGGTCCCCGTCTGCAGGTTGACCGCACCCGTGACAAATGTCACCGTTCCGCCGCCGTCGTTGGCGTTCGACTTACCTGTGGACGACCATTGACCCGTCGTGGTGTCGTACTGCATGACAGTGGCAGTGGAGTCGCTGCGGCTGTACGCGTAGACGGGCGAGCCGCCGTAGCCGATGCCGAGTCCGTTGTAGCCGTCACTCGTAGTGGTCGCGGCAGGTGAGCCGAGGGGGGTGATTGCCCCACCGGGTGCGACCTGCTGGATCTGCGCCGTGTCGCCGTTGATCCCGTACACGTAGCCGGCGGTGCAGATCGGGAGCGTCGGGATCTTCTTCACCTCGAAGGTTCCGAAGTTGTGCGTCTGCGCGCCGTTGCCCCCGTTCCACGTGGCGGTGTTGTTGTCGCCGTTGATGCTCTTGGCGGTCGAATCAACCCATGTGTATCCGGCCGGTGCCGTGACCGGGGTCACCCGGTAGTTGTTGGTCACAACCAGCTTCGTGCCGGTTCCCCTGGAAGTCCCGAAGTGCTGCAGCAGGAACTCTCCGCCGTCGGAGTCGCGGTCGAGGCTGTCCCCGCCCGTGTCCGTGGAGCAGGTTCCGTTGCAGTCGGACAGCGCACTCGCATTGCTGCCAGCCGTCCAGGAGCCGCCCGAGCGGTACTCGAACTTGAACTTGGCGCCGGCCACGAGGTTGCCCGCCTGGTCCTTGACGTTCCAGTACACGTACGGCGCATTCCCGCCGTCGGGGGTGCCGATGGCCAGGGGCATGATGTCGGCGGATCCCTGAGGGCCGGCGGGGCTGGCACCGAGCGTGCGGGCTTGGGGAGCGGAGGGGCCGGTGCTGGTTCCCGTCGCGGACGGGGAGGACGACGGCGTGCCCGCCGGAGTCGTCTCGGTGCCGGTT